>NZ_NCAS01000092.1:0-1864 GCF_002255515.1 Acidiphilium sp. 20-67-58
CTTCTCCTCACCGGCTCGCGCAATGCTTTCGGTCAAGCCTCCTTGCACACTGGCCCGGGCCTGGGTGCGCGCAAAACGCTGGGACAGGTCAGCGGGCAAGCCTGCGGCCTCGCGTTTCTCGTCGGCCGCCAGCCCTTTGAGGAAGGCGCGGGCAGCATTGCGGCGGGCCTCCTCGCTGATCTTCACCAGATCGAGCGCATTGGTCTTTTCAGGCTGGCGCGCGATGTTCCGCGTCCAGTTCGTCCAGATGTCGTGCTCGCGGATCAGGCGTGGATCGCCCAGCGGCCGGCGGCCCGCGATTTCCTGACGCTCGGCTCCCTCCGAGGTCAGCCAGTAATCCCGCTCCCGGTGCCGTGACCCGGACACATACGTCTTGAAGCCGTCCGTGGTCTGCGAACCGCCCGGTGTTACAAAGATATGCTCGGTCGTGGTGATACCCTGGGCGGTGTTGGTGGTCATGGCATAGCCGTAGGCCAGCCGCATCCGGCCGGTTTCCTTGTCGGCCAGCGTGTCCCACTTCACAAAGCCCTCGCGGCCATGATCGTTCCGCAGCACCAGGCCTTCGTCGCGGATGCTGGTGATTTCGAGGATCGAGCCGTTATCACCAATCGCGCCCTTGCCGCCATCCAGCATCGCCGCGTTGGTCCTGGCGAAGAGTCTGATTTTTTCGCCCGTCGCGATCGGCAGCGCGTAGTGCTCGCCGGTGTTCTTATCGATCGCCGCCAGCGTCATGCGGCTCTGCCCCAGCTCGCCAGAGACCAGAAGCCGTTGCCGGATCGCCTCGCCGATCGCGCGCGCGTCCTGATTGGTCGGTGTGCTGATCGAAATCGTAAAGCGCGGCCGATCAGCATTCGCTTTCCGGCGCTCATCCCAAAGCGCAGCGGCTCGCGCGATCACCTCATTATGCCCGCCCGCGACGATCTCGGCCGTGCCATCCTGCCGCTTCATGTCCAGCGCCTTGCCAACAGCCTCGGCACCGCCTTGGCGCAGCAAGCCCGCGATTTCGCGCGCCCGTTCGTTGGTTTGCCGCATGCTGCTTTCGATCGACGGCACCTTGCCTAGCCCTTTTTCGAGAAGGCCGATCACCTGGCCTGCCTCGATCGACTGGCATTGCTTCGGATCACCGATCGCCACCATGCGGAACCCGTGCCGCTCCTGGAGCCGCAACAGATCAAGCATCTGGCGCGTGCCGATCGTACCCAGCTCATCGATCACCACGACGCTGCGGTTGGACAAGTCCAGCCGGCCGCTCTCCACCCGGTTGATGAACACTGATACGGCCGCGATCGTGTCACGCCCGCCGGTATCAGTGTCGGTATTCAGCCCGGCCTCGCGCAACTCGCGCGCCTGGCGCCAGCCGAGGCTGATGCCGTGAATGTCCGCACCCTGGTCACGCCACGCCGCCACCAACGGCTTCAACAGCGTGGTCTTGCCAGCTCCGGCCGCCCCAATCCCCACCGCGAACCGGCCGCCCATGCCGAGATGATCGATCATCCGGCGCTGCGCCGCGCCATGCGCGCCGGTGAAACTCAGCCCGCTCGCCTCGATCCCGCGCTTGATCTGTACCGGGTTCAGTGTGCCGCGCCGGTCCCTGCCAGCCTGTCCCGCCAGCTCGACCAGCGCGCTCTCCTGCTCGACATGGGCGCGCGTCGTCAGCCTGGTTGTGGTGATCGTCACATCCGGGTTTTCCGGGTCATCCCGCTCGGTCTCGACCGCGATGATCTGCGTGCGTGCGGACTCACCGTTGCCGCCAGCACCACCGGCTTCGACAACCCCGCGCGCCCGCAACCGCGCGATCACCTGATCAACATCGCCGCCATCCTTGATGCCGGCCGCCACCAGGCCACGCGCTGCGGCAACGCGC
>NZ_NCAS01000093.1:0-1847 GCF_002255515.1 Acidiphilium sp. 20-67-58
CCGCGAGATCGCCGAGAGCGTCATCACTGGCCGCAAGTCCGGGGCCGAGATGGCTCGGCTTTACAACATCAGCGCACCGACGGTGTCGCGCATCGTTGCCCAGCATCGCTCTGATCTGGCCTAGTTTGAGATTATGAACGGATCATCCGGTGGTGTTTTAAACGGCGACGCTTCAAGGCGAGGGCGCTGCCGTTTTCGGTTGAGATAGCGCTTCGATCAAGGGGCATTCCGCCGGCCCGCCTGCTTCGCATTGCCGGATGAGGGTTCCCAGAGTGACCTCGACCGCCCGCAGGTCGGCGATCTTGCGGCGCACGTCCTGACGATGGCGGATAGCAGCTTGTTTCACGTCCTCGCAGCGGCGTTCATCTCTTTCGGCCAGGCTGAGAAGGCCGCGTACCTCGTCGAGAGAGAAGCCGAGTTCCCGGGCGCGGCAGATGAAGGTGAGGCGCGCAATTTCGGCGGCGCAATAGATCCGGCGGCCGCTCTCGGTGCGCCGTGGCCTCTGAAGAACGCCGATCTTCTCATAGAAGCGGATTGTGTCGATGCCGCAACCGGCTCGCCGCGCAACCGTGCCGATCGGCACCGATGGGCCATCGTTCCAAGTGGGGGAAGCACGCTTCTGACGGTCCTTTACACTGCTCAAAACATACCTCTTGATCCTGGAGTAACTCCAGGACCTATAGACCATCGTCAGATGGACTTGAAGGAGTTTGCGGCCATGCGGGTATGTTGTGATCATCCGGGTTCCGAACGCCGGCCCGGCCGGCGGCGTCTACTGACCAGCCGCGTGGCGATCATCGGCGGCCTTACGCTCGCCGCTGGCGGTGGTCTCGCCGTTGGCGGTTGGGGCTGGCTGGTAGCCGCCGGATTAGCGCCACTCATCCTGGCGATCCTGCCCTGTGCTCTCACGTGCGGCCTCGGACTCTGCGTGCTGGGCATGAGCGGCAGGTCACGTTCGAATGCCGCGCCAACTCGCCCCGCCGTCACCGGGAACAGTAACGGCATGATCCCCGGGGGCGATCCGGGGCCGTCGTCTGCCGCTCCATCACTCAGCCACCGGCAAAGCCCAAATGCCATTTGAGACCTTTGACTTCACTAGAATTGCCGCAACAGGAGACTTGGCATGACACCTCATACCCTGCGCGTAACGGGCATGACTTGCGAGCACTGCGCCCGCACGGTCGAGAAGACCCTCAACGGCCTCTCGGGCGTCCGGGCAAAGGTTGCTTATGATCGCGGGACCGCACAGATCGACGGCGCCGATGGCCTTGATCTCGCGGCGCTGAGAGCCGCGCTTGCTCCACACGGCTATGGGCTGGAGACGCTGGCCGGTGACGGCACGCGCGGTGCTGCGATCCCGCACGAGAGCGGGCTGCACATCGCCATCATCGGCAGCGGTGGTGCTGCCTTCGCGGCGGCGATCCGTGCGGCCGAGGCCGGCGCCCGGGTGAGCATGATCGAACGGGGCGAGGTCATCGGCGGCACCTGCGTCAATATCGGCTGCGTGCCCTCCAAGATCACCTTGCGCGCGGCCGAAATCCGGCATGAGCGCGGGCACCATCCGTTCGAGGGTATCGCGCGCAGCGAGGAGCCCGTGGACCGGCGGGCCTTGCTCGCCCAACTGCGCGGCCGGGTCGAGGAACTGCGCGGCGCGAAGTACCAGAAGATCATCGACGACAACCCCAGGATCGCGCTGCTGCGTGGCGACGCGCGCTTCGAGGATGCGCGCACACTCGCGATTACCGCTAGGACCGGCGAGGTGACGCGCCTGACGCCAGATCGCATCCTCATCGCGACCGGCGCCGCGCCGATGATCCCGCCCGTTCCAGGGCTGACGGACACACCCT
>NZ_NCAS01000054.1:0-22961 GCF_002255515.1 Acidiphilium sp. 20-67-58
ATAGGCGTATCGCTCCTCAGGGAGGTTCTGGCAGGCTTGGACACCCGCCACGATACGCCGCCTTCTCAAACCTCATCACCTATTTTCAGCCATAGCCCGAAATTTCTAGCGCCGTGCTCGTTCGCTGGCTTTGGCGCTATAGGTCCGAAAAGCCTGCGATGCCCTAAACTGGAATAGTGGTGTCGTTGGTTTCGCGTCCACGCAACCACCGTCACTGCACTCGGCGGCAAGACATGCACGCACCAGAAGCGCCGTGGAGCTTTTGCCGTTCTGATCCTCCCGGCCAGCCTATCGGTCACCCGAATGAACGATGGGAGCTTGAACCGGCGTCATAGGTTGACCTCAGGAAAGTATGTTGAATCAATCGCTTGGTATGCCGATTTGCGTTTGGACTCCTCACCGAAGAACGCTGCAGGCGGAACTCTGAGCGGAGGATAAAACTATATTTTCTGGGTAATCCTTGTCGATTTCCGGTTCAGGATAAAACTTTGTATTTCGTAGCAAACACTCGCTAGCGATGAATCAATGATTTACGCAGCATTCAGGATACAACATTATTTTCCATCTACAATAAAGAATGTGCTCGCGCGTAAAACAGTTTGCTCATACGCATCCGAACAGCCGGCGCCGCGCCGCGATGCGTTCCGATGGCCGGGCGAGTGGGTTCCCGCCCGTGCGGCGTAGCTGCTCGATCTCGGCGGCGGTGGCCTCGGGTGGCGGGGTCATGGTTTAGAGCTTCATCCGATCAGATGGAGTCATCTGATCGGATGAAGATGCTTTAATTATCAACATGATAGAACATTACATCTGATCCGAAAGGAGCGGAAAATACTCTAGCGCCCGACCTTCATGCCTTCCCCCACCGTTTCCGTCGCGCCTTCGCACGCTCGACGATCTGCTCGCCGACTTGTAAAATTTTTCACCGCACCTGCTCACTAGGTGTATAATTTCACATGTTTACGTGAAAACTTCACAAAACCGTCTGACGCGCCGACCCCCGAGGTGTATCTGAATCGCATCACGCGTTTCTGGATAACAACGAGGGTTCGAATGACGTATCAGCAGACGATTGGCACGATGAGCGAAACGATCGCCGCGAAGGGCGCCGCCTGGGAGGGCATCTCGCCCGAGGCCGTAGCCCGCATGCGGCTGCAGAACCGGTTCCAGACCGGGCTCGACATCGCCCGCTACACCGCGAAGGTCATGCGTCAGGACATGGCCGCCTTCGATGCCGATCCCTCGCGCTACACCCAGTCGCTCGGCTGCTGGCACGGCTTCATCGCCCAGCAGAAGATGATCGCGATCAAGAAGCATTTCGGCACCACCAAGGGCCGCTACATCTACCTCTCCGGCTGGATGGTCGCGGCGATGCGCTCCGAGTTCGGCCCGCTGCCCGACCAGTCGATGCATGAAAAGACCTCGGTGCCGGCGCTGATCGAGGAAATCTACACCTTCCTCCGCCAGGCCGACGCCCGCGAGCTTGGCCTGCTCTTCCGCGAGCTCGACGCCGCCCGCGAGGCCGGCGACCTCGCGAAGCAGAAGGAGGTGCAGACCCGGATCGACAATTTCGAAACCCATGTCGTGCCGATCGTTGCCGATATCGACGCCGGCTTCGGCAATGCCGAGGCGACCTATCTGCTGGCGAAGAAGATGATCGAGGCCGGCGCCTGCGCGCTGCAGATCGAGAACCAGGTGTCCGACGAGAAGCAGTGCGGCCACCAGGACGGCAAGGTAACCGTCCCGCACGAGGATTTCGTCCAGAAGATCCGCGCCCTGCGCCACGCCTTCCTGGAACTCGGCGTCGAGGACGGGGTGATCGTCGCCCGCACCGACTCGCTCGGCGCCGGCCTGACCAAGCAGATCGCCTATTCGAAGGAGCCGGGCGACATCGGCGACCAGTACAATTCCTTCCTCGACTGCGACGAGGTCAATCCCGCGCAGATCGGCAACGGCGACGTGCTGATCACCCGCAACGGCAAGCTGCTGCGCCCGAAGCGCCTGCCCTCCAACCTCTACCAGTTCCGTCCCGGCACCGGGGCCGACCGCTGCGTGCTCGACTGCATCAACGCCCTGAACAACGGCGCCGACCTGATCTGGATCGAGACCGAGAAGCCCCATATCGAGCAGATCGCCTCGATGGTCGATCGCGTGCGCGAGGTCATCCCGAACGCCAAGCTCGCCTACAACAACTCGCCCTCGTTCAACTGGACGCTGAACTTCCGCCAGCAGGTCTTCGATGCCTGGAATGAGGAAGGCAGGGACGTATCAGCCTTCGACCGCGCCCGGCTGATGAGCGCCGACTACGACGCGTCCGACCTCGCGGCCGAGGCCGATGAGCGCATCCGCACCTTCCAGCGCGACGCCGCGCGGCGGGCGAACATCTTCCACCACCTCATCACCCTGCCGACCTACCACACCGCGGCGCTGTCGACCGACAATCTCGCGAAGGAGTATTTCGGCGAGCAGGGCATGCTCGGCTATGTCGCCGGCGTGCAGCGCAAGGAAATCCGCCAGGCCATCGCCTGCGTGAAGCACCAGAACATGTCGGGCTCCGACATCGGCGACGATCACAAGGAGTATTTCGCCGGCGATGCCGCGCTGAAGGCCGGCGGCGCCCACAATACGATGAACCAGTTCGCGGCCTGATCCGCGGCGGCCCGGCACGCTCCGGGCCGCCATGCCGGCGCGGCGGGCTCAGCCCCGCGCGCCGGGCTCTTTCTCCCGCAGGACCAGCGCCGCCGCGCGCTGCGCCAAGGGAGAGAACGCCGCGCGCCCCGCCGGGGTCAGATAGGGCTCGAACAGCGCCATCACCTGCCCGAACCCCCATTGCATCTGCTGCTCCGTCAGCCCGGCGGACGCGGTGCTGGTGTGCAGGTAATCCATCCAGTAGCTCGACACGATCCAGACATTGGTGACGAAGCTGGTGATCCGCCCGGCCGGAATCGCAAGAAACCCATGCTCCGTGGCCAGCGCCATCACCCGCGCCACCGCCGCACTCGCCCGCGCCTGCACCTCCATGAACCGCCCCTTCAGCCCCGGTAGCCGGTGCTGCAGGTTGAACGCGTCGCGATAGAAGCACCGATAGCGCCACATCAGCGCGAACCAGCCGAGCTGGTACTCGGCATACGATTCCGCCGCCGCCGCATCGCCCAGCGCCGCTTCCGCGACCGCGAGCTCCTCCTCCTGGAACCGCTCGTACAGGGTGGCGATCAGCAGCTCCTTCTTGCGGAAATGATAATGCAGGTTGCCCTCGCGCATCCCGCAGGCCGCCGCGATCTCAGCGACGGTCACGCCGAAGCCGCGCTCGTTGAACAGCCCGAGCGTCGCCTCCAGCACGCGCTGCCGCGTCGCTCCGGCCCGTCCGCCTGTCCCCGCCATGATCTTTTCGCCCCGAACTCTTCGCTTGACCAAGTTAGGGTATTCACCCTAATACTTTTTCAAATTAGGGCAAACACCCTAGCGCCGCGCCCGGATCGCGAATTCCGCATCGGCGGGCAGGCCACCGGAACGGAGGAACAACCATGCTCGACGCCGCATCTCCCCGCGCCGAGGCGCAGGCCGCGGTCACCCGGGTCGACGTGCTGATCGTCGGCACCGGCTTTGCCGGCCTCGCCATGGCGATCCGCCTGCAGGAGGCCGGCTTCGGCAATCTCCTGCTGATCGAGAAGGCCGCCGAGGTCGGCGGCACCTGGCGCGAGAACACCTATCCCGGCGCCGCGTGCGACATACCCTCGCATCTCTACTCGCTGTCCTTCGCGCCGAAATCCGACTGGTCGCGCCTCTTCCCCCGCCAGCCCGAGCTCTACGCCTATCTGCGCGACGTGGCGGATCGCTTCTCCCTCCGCCCGCTGATCCGCTTCGGCACGGCGCTGATCGAGGCGCGGTGGGACGAGGCGCGCAGCCTCTGGGTCGCCACCACCACCACCGGCACGATCGAGGCGCGCGTCCTCGTCGGCGGCATGGGACCGCTGCACTGGCCCTCCATCCCCGAGCTGCCGGGCATCGAGGCCTTTGCCGGCGAGCGCTTCCATTCCGCCACCTGGCGGCACGATCTCGATCTCGCCGGCAAGCGCGTCGCGGTAATCGGCACCGGCGCCTCCGCCATCCAGTTCATCCCCGAGATTGCCAAGGTGGCGTCGCATGTCACCGTCTTTCAGCGCACCCCGCCCTGGGTGCTGCCCCGGCACGATCGCCCGGTGCCCGAGCTCTGGCAGCGTCGCTTCGCCCGCCATCCGTGGATGCGCCGCCTGTTCCGCGAGTCGCTGTTCTGGGTGCACGAGGCCCGGGTGCTCGGCTTCCTCGGCAACCGGCGGGCCCAGCGCGCCGGCGAGGCGCTCGGCCGGCGGAACATCGCACGGGCGATCAAGGATCCCGTCCTCGCGGCAAGCGTCACGCCAGACTACCGCCAGGGCTGCAAGCGCACCCTGCTGTCGGATGACTACTATCCCGCCCTGGCCCGCCCGAATGTCAGCCTGACCACCGCCGCCGTGGCCGAGGTGCGTGCCCGCTGCATCGTCGATGCCGGGGGCGTCGAGCACGAGGCCGACGTCATCATTTACGGCACCGGCTTCGAGGTCACCACCGCCTTCCGCCATCTCCGCCTGATCGGTCGCGGCGGAATCGAGCTGAACCGCGTCTGGGCGGATACCGGCATGAAGGCGTTCAAGGGCATCACAATCCCCAACTTCCCGAACTTCCTGCTCCTGCTTGGGCCGAACACCGGGCTCGGCCACAACTCGGTTGTCATCATGATCGAGGCGCAGGTGCGCTACGCGGTCGATCTCCTGCGCCGGATGCGCGCCGCGGGCATCAGGGCGGCGGCGCCGAAGCCCGAGGCACTCGCCCGCTACCAGAAGGAGCTGGACCGGAAAATGGCGAAAACGGTCTGGACCACCGGCGGCTGCCGCAGCTGGTATCTCGATGCCGACGGCCGTAACACCACGCTCTGGCCCGGCACCGTCGTCGGCTACCGCCGCGCGACCGCCGCTTCCGACCTCGCCGATTACCAAACGAGCCGTTAGGCAACTGCACGTGAGAACACGCCGATGAAACTCAGCCTCGACGGCGCCGTCGCCGTCATCACGGGCGCTGCCAGCGGCATGGGCGCCGAGCTTGCCGTGCGGATGGCGGCGAAAGGATGCCGCCTGGCCCTCGTCGATCGCGACGCGGCGGGGCTCGACAGCGTCAGCCACCGCATCGCAGCCCAGCATCGCGCGCCGCTCACCACCCATGTCGCCGACCTTGCCGACCACGCCGCCATCGCTGCGCTGCCCGACGACGTGCTCGCCGCCCACGGCAAGGTCACGGTGCTGGTCAGCAATGCCGGCGTCGCCCTCGCCGGCCCGTTCGACGATTACGGTCCGGACGATTTCGAGTGGCTGATGGACATCAATTTCTGGGCCGGCATCCGCCTCACCACCGCCTTCCTGCCGCATCTCAAGCGCGCGCCGGCAGCGCAGATCGCCTATACCTCGTCGGTCTTCGGCATCGTCGGCGTGCCCGGCAACGTCGCCTATTGCGCCAGCAAGTTCGCGATCCGCGGCTTTGCCGAGGCATTGCGCCAGGAACTCGCCGGCACCGGCGTCGGCATCACCATCATCCATCCGGGCGGGGTGAACACCGCCATCGCCCGCAGCGCCCGCGTCGCCCGCGGCACCGATGCCGCCGCCGCCGCAGCGGGCCTAGTGCAGTTCGAGAAACTCCTCCGCACCCCGGCCGACAAGGCCGCCGCCGCGATCCTCGATGGCATCGAGCGGCGTCGCAACCGCGTGCTGATCGGCGCCGACGCCCGCGTGCTGGACTGGATCCAGCGCCTCCTCCCGGTCGGCCACGCGAAACTCGTCACCCGCCAGGCCAGCTTCATGCCCTCCTCCCTCGCCGCCCAACTCACCCGCGCCCGGCCCTGAAGGGAAACGTCATGCCGAGCCTCGCCTCCCACATCGTCAACCCGCTCATCCGCGCGATCGTCAAGTCGCAGCTCTCCGCCGACGTCTCCGGCCGCACCGAGGCCGAGATCGCCCGCCGCGTCCGCCGCGCCCTCGGCACCCCGGTCCTGCCGCCGCCCGGCGGTCGCTACGTGAAGGGCGAGTGCGGCGGCATCCCCGGATTGTGGACCGAGCCGAAGGCGCCGCCCGCCGCCACCGTGCTCTACATCCATGGCGGCGGCTTCATCGCCTGCTCGCCGGCCACGCACAAACCCTTCACCCTCGCCTTCGCGAAGCGCGGCTTCCGCGTCTTCGCGCCGGACTACCGCCTCGCGCCGGAACACCGCTTTCCCGCGGCGCTCGACGATGCGCTCGCCGCCTATCGCGGCCTGCTCGATTCGGGGGGCGATCCGGCCTCGCTCGTCATCGCCGGCGATTCCGCGGGCGGCGGCCTCGCCCTGTCCACCCTCGTCGCGGCGAATCGCGCCGGCCTGCCGATGCCCGCCTGCGCCGTGCTGTTCTCGCCCTGGACCGACCTTGCCTGCGCCGGCGACAGCATGCGGACCAACCTGCGCGCCGACCCGATGCTCTGCGCCACCACCATGCCCGCCGCGGCCGCGCTCTATCTCGGCGCCGCCGACAAGCGCGATCCGCTCGCCTCGCCGCTATACGCCGACCTCGCTGGCCTGCCGCCGCTCTGCATCCACGCCAGCGCGATCGAGGTGCTGCGCGACGACAGTACCCGCCTCGCCACCAGGGCGCGCGAGGCCGGCGTCGAGGTCAGCATCCGGCTGTGGGAGAACATGCCCCATGTCTGGCCGATCTTTCAGCTCCTGCTGCCCGAGGCGCGGCGCACGATGGACGAGGTCGCCGAATACCTCACCGCCCGCATCGCCCAAACCCACCGTTAGTCCTGGCCGGGCGTCGACCATCTCGCAATGGCAATGCGACGCGCTCGCCGATCGAGTGCAAGGACCATCGCTTTTCCAACGCATCGGTGCCGAAATCGCAAAACGCCCGGCCCGGGACGGGTTTTCCGTGGCGGTGAACTATGCGGCGAACGCCGATGCCGCGCAGGCCGTCGTTGCGCACATCCTGGCCTCGAACGGCGGAGCCGCCGCCATCAAGGCCGATTTCAGCCAGTCGGCCGGCGTCGAGATGCTCACCCTCATCCTTGCGAGGGAGCTGCGCGGGCGAGGCATCACCGTTAACGCCGTCGCGCCGGGTCCGACCGCGACCGAGCTGTTCCTCGAGGGCAAGTCGCCAGAGCTCATCGACAGGATCGCCGGGCTTTCACCCCTGGAACGCCTCGGAACACCGGAAGAGATTGCCAGTGTCGTTGCCATGATCGCCAGCCGTGACGGCGACTGGATCAACGGACAGACGATTTTCGCAAATGGCGGCTCCGCCTGAATTCAGCCCCGCCGAATTGCGCCCAGATGACCGGCGCGCTTTCTGCGCCGCCATGGTGTCCCGGGCGCGCATGGCCGATGGCGTTAAAGCCGAACCCGTCAGCGACGGTGACGCCCGGATGACATTCACGCGCTGGCGGGGCTGCTCCAAGGCAGCGAAGTGGCCATTCGTCAGCATGATCGTCCAGCGTCGGACATCGAGCACGCGCTCAACCCCGGAACGGGGCGGTGCATTCATGCATCGGTGGTCTTGAGGAATTCGACGAAGGCCCGCAGCGGTGCGGGAAGCAGGCGACGGTCCGAATAATACAGGAATGGTCCGGAGAAAGTCTGCCACCATGGAACGAGGATCGGCTCAAGGGCGCCGCTGTCGAGATGCGGGCGCAGCCAATCCTCGAACAGATGGATGATCCCGGCGCCGGCGCGCGCGGCGGCGATCGCGAGTTCCACCGCGCCGCCGGGGCTGACGACCAATGATCCCGTGGGATCCACGCGCACGATCTCGCCGTCGCGCTCGAACTCCCAGGGCGGCATCGCGCCGCTGCTGAAGCGTCCCCTGATGCAGAGATGTGCGAGCAGGTCGCGCGGGTGGTCGGGCCGGCCGCGCCGCTTGAAGTAGGCCGGGGATGCGGCGGTGGCGAAGCGCTGCACGCGCGGGCCGATCGGCACGGCGATCATGTCCTGCTCCAGACGTTCGTCGTAGCGGATGCCGGCATCGCACCCGGCGGCGAGGACATCGACGAAACTATCCTCAGCGACAATCTCCACCCTGATCTCGGGATAGGCGGCAAGAAAGCGTGGCAGGATGGCCGGTAGAACAAGGCGCGCCGCGCTGACCGGGACATTGAGCCGCAGCGTGCCGGCAGGGCTGAGGCGAAAGGCGTTCACCACGTCGAGCGCCGTCTCGACCTCGCGCAGCGCCGGGCCGAGCCGCTCCAGCAATGTCTCGCCGGCTTCGGTGGTGACGACGCTCCTCGTCGTCCGATGCAGCAACCGGACGCCGAGCGCCGTCTCGAGCCGGCGCACCGCCTCGCTCAGCGATGATGCGCTCATGCCGCCGATCCGCGCCGCCTCCCGAAATCCGCCCGCGCGGGCGACGTTCATGAATGCATTCAGGGCATCGAAATCCGGATTCATTGTTCGCTCTTTCGCACAGCCTGTATGGATTGTACCCGATTATCACACACATGCGCAGGGCCAATTATGGTGCGGCAACAAAGGAGAGCACCATGACCATGATTGACCAGGCCGGAACCTTCACGCTGGGTGGCCGCACCGTGCGGCGCCTCGGCTATGGCGCGATGCAGCTTGCCGGCCCGGGCGTGTTCGGCCCGCCCCGAGACCCGGATGAGGCCCGCGCCGTGTTACGCGCGGCCGTTGCCGCCGGCGTCGATCATATCGACACCGCGGATTTCTATGGGCCGCATGTGACCAACCGGCTGATCCGCGAGGCGCTGCACCCCTATGGCGATGATCTCGTGATCGTCACCAAGGTCGCCGCGCGGCGCGGCGATGACGGCGCCTGGCTGCCCGCGCTGTCACCGGCGGAACTTGTTGCGGCGGTCCACGACAATCTGCGCAATCTCGGCCTCGATGTTCTCGAACTCGTCAATTTCCGGAGCATGCATGGCATTCACGGACCGGAAGAGGGCTCGATCGAGGAGCCGCTCACCGTCCTCGCGGAACTTCGGCAGAAGGGGTTGATCCGGCATATCGGGCTGAGCAACGTGACGCCGGCGCAGGTGGCGCAGGGGCGCGCAATCACGGAGATCGCATGCGTCCAGAACCACTACAACGTGGCGCGACGTGAGGATGACGCGCTGATCGACGAACTTGCCCGCGAGGGGATCGCGTATGTGCCGTTCTTCCCGCTGGGCGGATTTTCGCCGTTGCAGTCGCGGGAGCTGTCCAGGGTCGCCGAAGGTCTCGGTGCCTCGCCGATGCAGGTAGCACTTGCCTGGCTGCTCCGCCGCGCACCCAATATCCTGCTCATTCCCGGCACATCCTCGCTTGCCCATCTGAACGAGAATCTCGCCGCGGCCCGCCTTGACCTTGCCGACGCGGATCTGGCCGCGCTGGACGGAATCGCGGGCGCGGGCGCGCGGTAAGACAGGAGGGCGTATGGCGGGGAGGCGTTTGGTCAGCCGCAGGCGATCAGCGCCTCGCGTTGCTGTCGTGATGCCATCAGCCGCTGCCGTGAAGCGGCACGGATTTCCGGCCGTGCCGTAGCGGGTGTGCCTGCGCTGAACGGCGGTGCCGGCGCGTATTCCATGGACAGCTGAATTGTCTCCGCCTCGTCCCGGCCCAACAATTCGGCAATCACGGCGAGTCCGAAGTCGATCCCCGAGGTCACGCCGCCTGCGGTGATAAGCCTGCCATCGCGAACCACACGTTCCGCGATTGGCGTCGCCCCGAACCGCTGGAGCAGATCGAGAGCGTTCCAATGCGTCGTCGCCCGCCGACCAGCCAACAAGCCAGCCTGCCCGAGCAGCAGCGCGCCGGTGCAGACTGACGTGACATACTTGGCCGTCATCGCCTGATCGCGAAGAAAACCGAGCACGTCCGGGTCGTTCAGCAGCGCATTCACGCCAGCACCCCCCGGCACACAGATCAGGTCGTAGCGAGGCGCTTCGGCCAGCTGACGGTCCGGCACAAGCCAGAGACCCGTGGAGGCGCGCAGTGGGGCGAGATCCTTCCAGACAAGCTCGACCTCGACGCCTTGCGCTGAGGCGAAGACTTCGTAGGGTCCGGTCAGATCGAGCTGCTGAACACCCGGAAAGCAAAGAATGCCGAATTGCAGTGCCATGATCGCCTCCTTCCTTGAACCCAAGAGCGTAACACCAAACGACGCGGCTTCGGGCTAGAGCACGTTCCGATCCATCCGGATCGGATGCCGTGCTCTATCTTGTTGATAATTCGAGCATCTTTATCCGATCAGATGATTCCATCTGATCGGATTGATGCTCTAAATCTGCGAGACACCACCGTCGACGACCAGTTCCGCACCGACGACGTAGCTGGACTCGTCGCTGGCCAGATAGACCGCGGCCGCCGCGATATCCTCAGCTTCGCCGATCCGCCCGATCGGCACCATCGCCGCGGCCTTTTCCCGGAACGCCTGAAGCTCTTCGGGGCTACGGTGCCGGCCGATCAATGGTGTGTCGATAAATCCCGGACTGATCGTGTTGACACGGATCTTGCGATCCAGAAATTCGCGCGACCAGGTTCGTGCGAGTGACCGGACCGCGGCCTTCGCGGCCGAGAGCAGCGAAAGGCCGGGCCGGCCGACACGGATGATGAAAGAGGTACTCAGGATGACCGAGGCGCCGTAACGCAAGATCGGGGAAACTGCCTGCATGGAGAAGAAGACGCCTTTGACGTCGATATCCATGATCTCGTCGTAGCGCGCCTCGTCGGTCTCGGCGAGCGGGGTAGCGTAGGCGATGCCGGCATTGGCAAAGAAGACATCGATTTCACCAAAGGCTTCCGCGACAGCCTTGCCGACTGCCTGCATGTCCGCGATCGAACGAACGTCGGCCGGCAGGACCAGCGCCTCCTGGCCAAGCTCGGCACGCACCGCATCGAAGCGGCTGGCGTCGCGCCCGGTGACGGCGACCCGCGCGCCTTCGCGAAGAAAGAGCTTGGCCGTGGCCAGGCCGATGCCGCTGGTCCCTCCGGTGATCAAGGCGGTCTTGTTCTTCAACCTCATGGTCGTGCTGCCTTCTGATGGATGATATCAGGAGAGTCGGCGCATCCGTGCGGCGACGATCGCAATTCGCCGTTCCGCATCGGCTATGGCGTTAGCGAGGCGGGCATTGACCGCCTCGATGACCGGGGGTGGCGCTGTTTCCGGTGATCCCGCCGCGAAGGGTGGTTCGGGGGCGTATTCGAGCAGAAGCTGTGCGCCCTGTGCAGCCTCCGGCCCGCGCAGATCGGCCAAAAGCGCGAGGGCGAAATCGGTGCCGGCCGTCACCCCGCCGCCGGTGATCCGATTGCCGTCGCGCACGATCCGTCCTGCGTCGGGGATTGCCCCGAAAGCCGCGAGCAGGTCTCTGAATGCCCAGTGGCAGGCCGCGCGACGGCCGTTCAGAAGTCCTGCCGCGGCGAGGATCAGTGAGCCGGTGCAGACCGAGGTGACATAGAGTGCGCCATCGGCAAGACGCCGGATTGCGTCGAGAAATTGGGGCGTCTCCAGCGCTCCGATGCAGCCAAGGCCGCCGGGGACAAGGAGAATTTCGCAGGATTCGATCGTCTCCAGATCGCGGAGAGCGCCAAAGTTGATCCCGTCGGCAACGATGTCTTTGCAGCCCAGCGCGGCCAGTTCGAGCTCCATCTCAGGCACGGCGCGGAGGATCTGATAAGGACCAATGAAATCGAGCGGTGTGACCCCTTCATAGAGAGGAATGACGACATGTGTCATCGCAAGTCTCCTGTTGCCGAGGAATTTGGCAACAAGAGAGCGCGGCGTAAATGACATATATCCCTTATTTTACGACATGACCCATCATATCGGACTCTTCCATCGCACCGATCATCCGATCTTCGATTTTCCTCTTGCGATGGCCATTCATCCAGGCTCCCGGCAGATCAACCTGTTGCTCCCGTTCAAACGCGTCCGCGACTCATCGAATTGGGTTTCCGGCGCTGTCCTGAGGAAGGCGACAGCAATCGTTTCATGGCGATTTGCCATCGGCCAACTGTCGAACCGCGCGACGGGAAGCAGTCTGAACCAGCCGCGATGCGCCGGTGAATACTATCTCCAGTCGCGCATGGCAGCAGCGGCGAGGTTGGAGCGGATCACCTGACGATGAAAGGGGGCGATCGCAATCAGATAGGCTTTGCCAGCGAGATTATGGCAGTGCACCACGGTCGTTGCGATAAGCTCCGCGCCATCCGTATCACGACTTGGCCGCAGCAGCAGCGAGGCGCGAAAGTCGAGGTGCCGGTCATCCTCACCCAGTATGACCTCGTCGCGCGACACGGATATGACCTTGAAGAAATCGATGTGCGTTGCGCCGTCCGAAGCGGCCAGCTCGCGCAGTTGACGCGAGGATTTGACGCCAAACGGGCGGACAAGCAGGTCACGGACCGACAGGAGGGCCCGGAACCATGGGGCCGGATGGCCGAGCGCGCTGCGGGCGAGGGGCTCGATGCCCAGCGCGGCATCTTCCTTTGTCAGGTTTATCGCGAAGGCATCCGCAAGATCAGCATCGGGCAACCAGTCGGCGATGGCACTCTCGCGCGGACAAGGGACCTGCCTGACGATTTTCCTCATGGTTTCTGGCTCCTTCACCTTCTGCCTGGCGGCTTGCCACGGCATCCGCAGGGGAAGCGGTGCGTCAGCGGCCTCGCGGCCATACTGGCGCGGCGAGCGGTGCATGACCCGCTTGAACATGGTGCTGAAGAATTTCTCCGACTCATAGCCGAGAGCCCAACTGATCTCGGCCAGAGACTGGCGGGACGTGGTCAGCTTTTCGGCGGCCTGCAGCATGCGCCAGCGTGTCAGATAGGCCATTGGCGTGAGTCCGGTGACCTCCTTGAACCGCACGGCGAACGCGGTGCGCGACATTCCCGCTTCCCTGGCCAATGTGTCGACGGTCCAGCGGTGGCCGGGCGCGCGATGAATGGCGCCGACCGCCGCCCGCAATTGCGGGTCGGCAAGCGCGAAGAGCCAGCCGGATGGCACTTTCGGTTTGCGGGACAGATGGACGCGCAAGGCCTGGACCAGGATCATCGTTGCCAATTGTTGTGCCACGATAAAATCGCCAGGCAGGCCCTGCGACATTTCCCGGCGCATGCGCTCGACGCACCATCGCAACATCTCGCTGTCGGCGCTGTCCTGGATGTGCAGGAGCGACGGCAGTGTTTCCAGAAGTAGGTCCGCCTGACCTTCCGAGAGCATGAAATACCCCCCGATGCTCAGGAAATCGCCACCTCCGCGCCGCCGCGGTGAGTGCCGACCGGCGGGCGATCGAGGCCATGGGGGGTGTTCTTGACAAGGGTGCCCCGCTGATCGCGGCCTTCCCGACGATGGCGCTCAAGGCGGGGTGCATCGGGTCGGAAACCGACGCGGCGGATCCTGGCTCGGTCGGCGGTGGCAGGGCCGGGACGGAACAAGCAATCGCAGGACTCGCCGGGCGCGGCCTGCGCGCGGCAACGGTCCGGCTGCCGCCCTCGGTTCATGACGAGACGAAACAGGGGCTGGTGACGCAACTGATCGCCGCGGCGGGCACCAGGAAAATCTCGGCCTATATCGGTGTGGGGGACAACCGGTGGTGCGCCGTGCATCGTCACGACGCCGCGCGGCTGTTCGTGCGCGCGTTGGAACGCGGGGAACCCGGCCGCCATTATCATACCATTGGCGAGGCGCCGATCGCGCTGCGCACCATCGCCGAGGTGATCGGCGCGGCCTTGGACGTGCCGGTCCGGTCTCTCGCGCCAAAGGAAGCGACGAAGCATTTCGGATGGCTCGCCGCCTTCATCGCCACCGATAATCCTGTCATGTGCAAGGCCACGCAAGAAGCGCTCACGTGGTCGCCAACAGGGCCCGGGCTTCTGGCCAACATCGAAAACACGATCACCAAGGCGAGCGCGCGCGCTTTGCCATCGAGCGTCTGACGCCCCGAGACGCCCGGATGCGGCCCCGTTTGGGTGCTCATGAATCGGTCCGGCAAAGGCCTGAACAGGGCCATTCATCCTTGGCGGGGCAATTCGGTCCTGCAGTCCAGCGGGCGGCTACCGTCCAGTCTTTCGACCAGAGCATCAATGAAAAGCCGTACCTTCACTGAAAGGCGATGGCGGTGAGGATAGAGCACTTCGAGGCGGAGCTGCCGGGGCACGTAGTCTTCCATCACCGGAACCAAAGTGCCGTTCGCAAATTCGTCGCCGACGAGAAATCGCGGTGCAATGACAATGCCAATACCCCCAATCGCGGCAGCGCGCAGCAGAGAGGTCCCGTTCGTCAACAGATTGCCGCGAACCGACACTGTCGTCTCGCCATCGGGGCCATCGAATATCCAATCATCGCCGAAGGGATAGGCGGCATGATGCAGGCAATTGTGGCCTGTCAGCTCATCTGGGGTCCGTGGTGTTCCGTGGCGCTCAAGGTAGGCGGGCGCCGCACAGAGAACGTGGCGATAGCCCGTCAGACGCCGGACAATGAGCTGGGTGTCGGGGAACGGCGTTATGCTGACGACCAGATCGAGGCCTTCGCCAACGACGTCCGCGCTGACCCGGTCAACCATGAGAGCCTCGACCTGCATCTGCGGGTAGCGTCCGAGATAGTCGGTGACCACCGGTGCGAGCACGGATGTCAGTGCATCAGTGGCAGCGAATCGCAGCCAGCCGGTCGGCTTCGTCTGCAGTGCCGTCGCCGTCTGGTCCGCCTCCTCGATCGCTGCAAGAATACGGCAACACTGTTCGTAATAGGCCTGTCCGACATCGGTGAGACTGACGCGCCGCGTCGTGCGATTGAGCAGGCGGGCACCGAGCCGCTCCTCGAGGTTCTGCACATGGTTGCTGACCATGGCCGGCGACATGCCGAGACGTCGCGCGGCCGCGGAGAAGCCGCCTGATTCGGCGACCTTGGCGAAGACCGTGAGGCTGGTCAGGCGATCCAGGCGCTCTCTCCGATTATCAAACCAGGCTTAATAATCCTTACGAGAGATATCGGATTATCGCGCGCAACGCCACACATCACATTCCCGGCCAGGACGCAGCGATCGGTGGGCGTCAAGAGGAGGTTGGGACCATGATCGACAGGACGAGGCTCAGAAGGGCGGCGATCGCGACCACGGTTGTCGCAGGAATGATCGGCGGCACGTATGAAGCGGTTGGCTGGTGGCGGCATGGTCGCTTCGAAGTGTCCACCGACGACGCTTATGTCCAGGCGGACTCCACGATCATCGCGCCGAAGGTCTCCGGCTATGTCGCGCAAGTACTGGTCGCGGACAACCAGCACGTCGTGGCGGGCCAGGCGCTGGCGCGCATCGACCCGCGCGACCTTCAGGACGCGCTTGCGGCGGCGCAAGCCGAGGTAGCCGCCAGCCAGCAGGCGATCGCCAATCTCGATGCAAGGATCGTCTTGCAGCACAGCATAGTGGCGCAGGAAGCGGCGGAGGAGACCGGCGCAACGGCGGCGCTCAGCTATGCGTTGCAGAATTCGAGGCGATACGCAGTGCTGGCACGGAGCGGCGCCGGCACCGTGCAGAGCGAGCAGCGCGCCGCGACTGCGCTGGCTGAAGCCAGGGCGACGCAGCAACACGACCAGGCATCCACCCGTGCCGCGACACAGAAAATTGCGGTGCTGGAAACAGCGCGCGCGCAAGCGGACGCGGAGCTTGAACACGCCAGGGAAGCGGCCCGGCAGGCCAAGCTCAACCTCTCCTACACGGAGATCACCGCGCCGATCGCCGGCACCATCGGCGATCGTTCGCTCCGTGTCGGCCAGTATGTCCAGGCCGGCACGCAGCTCATGGCAATCGTGCCGCTCCGGCACGTCTTTGTGACTGCCAACTTCAAGGAGACACAGCTGACCCATGTGCGACCGGGACAGCCCGTCGATATTGCCGTCGACATGTTTCCTGGCGCCGTCGTGCATGGGCGCATCGCCAGCCTGGCACCGGCATCCGGGCTCGAATTTGCACTCCTCCCGCCGGACAACGCGACTGGCAACTTCACCAAGATCGTCCAGCGCATCCCGGTGCGGATTGCGCTCGACGCCGACACCAGGCTGCTCGGCAGGCTGCGCCCGGGCATGTCGGTGGAGGCGACGATCGACACGAAGCAAGCGGCCCGGGCTGCGCGAGCGACACCCACGGTGTCCTTCGCCCCCGACACCCAGCGCGTGGCGTCAGAGTAAGGACCGACCGATGAGCACACTTGCAGCACGAACCCACGGCGGCACGCAGGTCGATCCGCCCGCAGCGCCGCGGGGCGTCGATGCCGTCCCGTTCCGCACCTGGCTTGCAGTGCTTGCCTCAACGCTTGGCGCCTTCATGGCGGTGCTGAACATTCAGATCACGAATGCTGCACTTCCGGATATCCAGGGCGCCATCGGCACCGGGATCGACAATGGCGGATGGATCTCCACCGCCTACCTGATCACCGAGATCATCGTGATTCCGCTCACCGGCTGGCTTGCCCGCGTGTTCTCGATGCGCGTCTATCTGCTGGCAAATGCCACTCTGTTCCTGGTCTTTTCGATGTCATGCGCGAGCGCCCACGATCTCGGCCAGATGATCGTACTCCGCGCGTTCCAGGGGTTTTCCGGAGGCGTGCTGATTCCGCTGGCCTTCACCATCATCATGACCATGCTGCCGAAATCGAAGCAGCCGATCGGGCTCGCGCTGTTCGCCATTTCGGCAACCTTCGCGCCGGCGATCGGCCCGACCATCGGCGGTTGGTTGAACGAAAACTACGGCTGGCAGTACATCTTTTACGTGAACCTGTTACCCGGCGTCATCATGCTCGGGATGCTAGCCGCGTCACTCGAGCCGGCGCCGATTGATCTTGCGCTGCTGCGCGAGGGCGACTGGTCAGGCATCGCGACGATGGCGATCGGTCTCGGCGCACTCGAGACCGTGCTGGAGGATGGGAACAAGGACGGCTGGTTTGGCTCGCCGTTTATCCTGCACCTCTCCATTGTGGCTGCGATTGCTCTTGTCGCCTTTGTCGTGATCGAGCTGACCAAACGGCGGCCGCTGCTTAATCTCCGCCTCTTGCTCGGGCGTAATTTCGGCTTCGGCACGCTGGCGAACTTCCTGCTTGGAAGCGCGCTATACGGCTCGGTCTTCATCCTGCCGCTCTATCTTTCGCAGACTCAGGGCTACAACGCCGAGCAGATCGGGGAGGTCTTGGCCTGGACCGGGCTGCCGCAACTTGTGCTCATTCCGCTCGTGCCGAAGCTGATGGGCAGGTTTGACAGCAGGGTGCTGGTCACCGTCGGCTTCATCCTGTTCGGCGGCAGCGCGCTCATGACCATACATCTGGATGGGAATTTTGCCGGCCCCCAATTCATGCTGCCGAATATCATCCGCGCGATTGGCCAGGCCCTCGTCCTGACGCCGCTCGCGGCACTTTCAACCACGGACGTCCGGGTCGGGGATGCCAGCAGCGCCTCCGCCCTCTTCAACATGTCACGAAATCTCGGCGGGGCAATCGGCATCGCGGTGTTGCAGACCGCCTTTACCTGGCGAGAGCAATATCACTCGAACGTCCTCAGTAGTTCCGTGAACCTTGCAAGCAATGGTACCGAACACACGATCACCATATTGACACAATATTTTCTCGGTCATGGGATCAGCGATCCGGCGATTGCACGGCACGAGGCAATCATCGGGGTTGGCAACATCGTCCGCCATCAGGCTTCGATCATGGGCTATGGCGACATGTTCTTCCTGCTTGGCGCCGCCCTGTTCCTCGCCCTGGTCGCCAGTCTGTTTCTGAAAAAGACAGCGGCGGGTCAGACCGCCGCGCATTGATCCTGCGCAGGACTGACTTTCAGGCGACACTGTCCGTCGTCAGAATATCTGGCGCAGATCGCGGCGAATGCGGGGCGCAGGATCGCTCATGTCAAACTGGAACTGGCTGCGCTCGCCGAGCGCTTCACGAGCTTGGGCCTTGATGCTGACGACGCCCGAGGCCTTGCGCAACGCGACGCCGGCCCGGCGAGTGGCAGCGAGGCGGGCACCACCGGCGTTGTCAAACAATTGACCGTCCATGCACCACGTTCTGTCTCCGACTTCGCAGCACGGAGCACTCATACCATGTCTCGCTGATCGCGCCCCATGGTATCGAGTCTTTGCGTTCGCGCGCGCTGCCCGCCAACCCGCGCGCATACCCAATCTCATGAGTCAAAACTCATGAGATTGGGTATCAATTTTGGAAAGAGATCTGATGGTCCGGGACGTGTTCAATCGGACCGGACAATCCTTCCGCGCCCCGATCCACGCGGCGGACCGCCTGCGGCGACATGCCGAACAGCTTGACGAAAGCGCGCCTCATGCGTTCCGGGTCGGTGAAGCCGACAGCCTGCGCAATCAACTCAACCGGCTCCGAGCCCTCCTGCAATCGCACGCGGGCGGCCTCGACACGGAGCCGTTCGACAGCTTTGGCGGGCGTTTCGCCTGTCTCGCGCCGGAATGCGCGTCCGAACTGACGAACACTGAGACGCGCTGCTTCAGCGAGACGTTCGATCGGCAAAGCCTCGTGTAAGTGATCGCGTGCGAATGAGAGGGCGATCCGTATCCGGTCTGTCTCCGGCTCCATCTGCGAGATCGGTGCGAATTGAGACTGACCGCCAGCGCGGCGATGATAGACGACCAGCTCCCGCGCAACGTGGCGTGCCAGTTCCTGACCATGATCCGCCTCAATGAGCGCCAGGGCCAGGTCGATTCCGGCCGTCACGCCAGCCGAACTCCAAACGCCGCGATCCGCGACGAATATCCGGTCTGCTTCGACCTCGATGGCTGGATAATTCCGCTGGAGCAGGTGCGCCTGACGCCAATGCGTTGTTGCGCGCCTCCCGTTGAGCAGACCCGCCTCAGCGAGCAGAAAAGCGCCGGTGCAGACGCTGGCAATCCTTGAAGCCCGGGTAGCGAGGCGCAAAACCGCCTGTACCTCACCCGGCCTCAGCATCGCAGAAACCTCGCCCCCGCACACAACCAGCGTATCCAGCCTGGCCTCATCGGCCGTGGTTGCCGCTACAGGCACGCCGCCGCTGCTCTCAACAAGGCCACCAGCCCGCGAGAGTGTCTCTAGCCCGTAAAGCGGCCGGCCGGACAGTCGCGTGGCCGTCTCGAATGCAGCGAACGGCCCGGCGAGGTCCAGGATCTGATGGCCTGGGAAGATAAACAAACCAACGCGGTGCATGATGGCTGAATATAAGGGATGAATGTTGTTTGCGCCATTGCCAATATGCGACATAGTCCAGCTTGAAGTGGAGAAAATCATCGCTGCGGGAGCGTATCCTCAGATCAAGTGCGGGTAACCGAGCATGAGGTCGTCATGCACGTCTTGCCAGGGCAGATTGGCTGTGCTTTTCCATTTACAAATGCCCGTAGCGAAGTCAGTTTGATCCAGCTTTTTGCTCGGTGATCGCAAAATGAACTGAATTTTGTCTCAAACGCGCAAGGCAGCACTTATGGACCTGTCGGCTTATCTTGGTTTTGTTGTTGTCAGCGCTGCCGAGGTCGCCACGCCAGGCCCATCGACATTGTTTCTCGTCAACAACGCCTTGTCCATCGGTCCACGTCGTGCGCTTGGCGTCCTGAGCGGTGACCTCGTGGCCATCGCGCTGCTTGGCGTGCTGTC
Source organism: Acidiphilium sp. 20-67-58 (assembly GCF_002255515.1). Classification (NCBI taxonomy): domain Bacteria; kingdom Pseudomonadati; phylum Pseudomonadota; class Alphaproteobacteria; order Acetobacterales; family Acidocellaceae; genus Acidiphilium; species Acidiphilium sp. 20-67-58. The sequence goes on from NZ_NCAS01000054.1 coordinate 19,649, forward strand.
CGTGGTTGGACTATCGGCCATCCTTGAAGCTCATCCAACCGTCTTTCTCGCGTTGCGCCTCGCCGGCGCCGGTTACGTCCTGTGGCTCGGATGGGGTTGCCTTCGATCGCCGTCCGTCCTGTCGACCGGGCGGCCGGGAACGCAGGCGGCGGGCAAGACCGACATGCAACTGTGGCTGCACTCATTCGGCGTCGGCGTCAGCAACCACAAGGCTTTCCTGTTCTTCACTGCCTTGTTTCCGCAGTTCATACCGGTTGGAAGCGGAAGACCCGTTCTCCTGCTCTTCGTTCTGATCGTCGTGATCGTCAAGTTTGCAGTTCTGGGCAGTTACGCGCTGAGTGCCAGAGAGGTCAGGCGAATTTTTGCAAGGCCCGAGCACGCAAGGAGGGGACGAACACTGAGCGGTTTCGTCCTCCTGGCGTTCGGAGGATTAGAGCATCATCCGATCCGTAAGCATCCGGTGAAAGCCGCGGTTCTTTTATTTTGTTGGCTTTTGGGAAGGCGGGATGTAGCGATTGGTTCTGTCTGATTATTTTGAAGGCAGGGCCTGGACGATCTCGGTTGCCTCACTTGTGTCGCGATGAACCTCTTCACGGATGACGCGATCTGTGACGTCATTCAGGTATTGCATCAACGCGCCATTGAGTTCCTGGAATTCTGGCCATAGCACTTGATCGACAAAAGCCTGCGGTACCCGCAGCATGACGGTGGTCAGGCGTTGCCGATAAAGGCGGTATGGCTTCAGGCCATAGCGCCGGCACAACGCCAGGAACAATCGGCGAGACCATTGGTCGCGCAGGGAAAACTGCATTTCGATGGCTTTGTCCCGGCCCTGAAGTTCCGCCAGCCTGGCCTGAACGCGCCCGAGTGCGGCCTCGGCCGCTGTGCGTTCGCCGATCGTTCCCGCTCCGGCGAACAATGCCTCGATCTTGCGAAGCTTCTCCCGAAGCACGGCCTCTTCAGACACATCCAACCTCTTCCGCTGCACGTGCCGGGATTTTGCCGGCGCAGTGCCATGGCAACAACTCGTTGAGGCGGCTGGCGGGCTGATTGTTGATCCTGGCGAGCACGTCGGCGAGCCAGGCTTGCGGATCGACGTTATTGAGGCGGGCGGTCTGGATCAGGGTGTAGAGGATGGCGGCCCGTTCACCGCCGCGATCCGAGCCGCAGAACAGCCACGCCTTGCGGCCGAGCGGCACGCAACGCGTTGATCGCCTTGGCAAGATCATGGTGGCGCGACAGCCTGGCGACCTGACCATTCAGCCAGGCATGGAGCTCGGCAACCAGCGGCGCACTGCGTTCCCGCCGCACAGCCAGCCGCTCGACGGCCGATTTGCCGTTGATGGTGCGCTCGACTTCGAACAGGGCATCGAGCCGCCGCACGGCCTCGATGGCGATCGGATAGACCGTGGCGGCTTGCCCCCCACGGCTCTTCCTGCGCGCCGCCGCGGCGATATCGGCCAGTTCGAAGAATTTCCGTCGGGCATGAGCGTGGCAGCCGGCCTCCCGCACCGGTGCAGGTGTGCGGCCATCTTTGTATAGTTCGCCATAGCCACCATAGGCATCGGCCTGCAGGATACCCGGCCAGCCGGCAAGATGGGCCTGTGGATGCTCGCCGCGCCGGTCCCGCGAATAATGGAACAGTGCCGCCGGGGGATCGGAGCCGCCGAAGGGCCGGTCGTCCCGCACATAGACCCATAGCCGTGCCGTATCGGTCTTGCCGCGCGCCATGACCGGCACCGTGGTGTCGTCGCCATGCAGGCGCGCGGCATCATGAACATGGGCTTCGATCAGCCGGTAGAGCGGCATCAGCGCATGACATGCCGCCCCGACCTGATCGGCCAGGGTCGAGACACTGAGTGGAACACCCTCGCGGGCAAAGCGCTCGGCCTGGCGGTTGAGCGGCTGGTGCTGGCCATACTTCTCGAACAAAAGCATCGCGAGAAAGCTTGCCCCCGCCCACCCGCGAGGAACGACATGGAACGGTGCCGGCGGCTGCGCGACCGCCTCGCAGGCCCGGCAGGAAAATTTCTCCCGCACCGTCTGGATCACCTTCCACTGCCGCGGGATCACCTCCAGCGTCTCGGTGATGTCCTCGCCCAGCTTTGACAGCCTGGTGCTGCCACAGGCAGGGCAGGCACAAGGGGGCTCGATCACCACACGCTCGCGCGGCAGGTGTTCGGGAAAGGGCTTTCTGGCCGGGCGCTTGCGCTCGAAACCACCAACGCGCGTCGTCTTTGCCGCGGCAGCCTCGGCAGCCAGACCATCTGCGCTGGCGTCAGCCTCGAGATCCTCGAGCTGTAATTCCAGCTGATCGAGCAGACGACGGCTGCGCTCGGCGCTGGCGCCAAATTGCTCGCGCCGCAGACGGGCAATCTGCAGCTTCAGATGCGCGATCAACGCCTCGGTCGCACTCTCCCGGGCACGCGCATCGGCCAGTCGGGCCTCGGCCTCGTCGGCCCGGCGAGCCATCGAATGCACCAGCGCTTTCAGCGCCTCGACGTCGTTCGGAAGAGTGGTTCCAGAGGTTTCCACGCCCCGAGAGAATCATGGAAAATCGCAGATTTGAAGCCAGAAAATCCCAAGCTGCCGATAAAATTGACCGCCTTTACCCCGCACTCGCCGGCCGCCACGAGTAGCGCGGATTGCGCCAGTCAATTCCCTCCAGCAGGCAGGCCAGCTGCGAACTCGTCAACGAAACCACCCCGTCCTTCGCCGACGGCCACGGAAAATATCCCTTCTCCAGCCGCTTCGAATACAGCGACATCCCCACACCATCATGCCAGATGATCTTCACCAGCGAGCCCGACCTGCCACGGAATACGAACAGATCCCCGCCGTGTGGATCCCGCTTCAACCCTCGCTCGACCAATAGCGCCAGACCCTGCATGCCACGGCGCATGTCCGTGTGCCCCAGCGCAATCCACACACGCGCTCCAACAGGGATCATCCCAGAGCCTTCAGCGTCGCCGTGACCACCGCTGGCGCCACCATGCCCTCGATCACCACCCGCGTACCGCCAGCCAGACGAACCTCGATCCGACCCTGGTTGCGCGGCGCCGCAACAGACGCCCGATCCGTATCCTCAGGCCCCGCAATCATCGCAACGGCCGACAGCTCCGGCGCCATATGAACCGGCAGGAATTGCGCAGGTGCCGAAACCAAACTCAATTCGCCAGCACGCACCAGACGGCGCCAGTTCCATAGCTGACCACGCGATATGTCATGCCGCCGCGCAACTTCCGCAAACACCGCACCAGGCGCTTCCGCTTCCGCAACAATCCGTAGCTTGTCCTCATCACGCCAGCGACGC
>NZ_NCAS01000094.1:0-2500 GCF_002255515.1 Acidiphilium sp. 20-67-58
GGCATCGGGCGGAACTCCTGCCGTCACCGTAGCCCCATTGTCACTTGCGCCGCAAGCTCCATAGGTGCAATGGTCTGTGACTTCTCTCCTGAACTTTCCGCCAGCATAGTGGCGGGGATTTGGCGAGCTTTATGGCGCGACGTTGCTGTTGTTATGCTGTGAATTTGCATCGTATCTGCCGTGATATTGATGATGATAATGCTGTGAATATGCTGCGGTTGTGCTGCGTTCTATTGACGTGCAGAGGTTGAAATCGGTAGGATTCGCTATGCGCGCACCTGATCTCGATATCGAAAAGCTCGGTGCGGCGATGGCTTCCGGCCTTCGTCGGCGCTCCCCATTGATGGTCTGGTTTATCGAGCACCACGACGAATTTGCCGCCCTCCTCGACAAGCATGGAGCGCATTGGAAAGGGTTGGCGGAACACTTCGCGGCGGCCGGGCTGGTCTCCCGCACCGGCCAGCCGCTCACGCCGCGGACAGTCGAAAACTATTGGCTGCGGGCGCGACGCCTGGTCGCCAAGCGACGGGCGGAAGGGCGCCCGGTTGCAGCGGCCCCGGCCGGCTACGGCGGCCCCGGCCGGCGCACCGGCACCCGAACCGAAATTCGAGTTTGTGCGTTTGCGGAATGAGGGCCGGGGTGTTTCCGCAGCGGAACGCCATGCCCTCGGCGATCCAACTGCTCCGGCTGACCAGGCGGCCCAGCCGGCACCCAAGTTTCAACGGTCATGGATGAGAAATGAGGGCCGCGGCGTTTCCGCAGCGGAACGCCGTGCTCTTGGTGATCCAACAGCTCCGGCAGATCCCGACGATCCGAAATGGAGAGGCGACAAATCCCGATAGGAGAATTTGATGACTGAGGCCCCCTCATCAGAAGCCCCGGCAGCGCAGCGGCCGGGCTCAAGCCGGCGGAAATCAAGCCGTTGCTGACCAGCGAGCAAGCCCGCTCTGAACCCGTGGCGCAGGGCCTCGATCTCGCCAATCGGCCCAAAATCATCCTGACCGCCGGCCGGGGCAAAACCGGCAAAACCACCTTTCTGCGGTGGATCGTGGAGATGGCGCAGCGGGACGGAGAAGCGCCGCTCCTGGCTGACATTGACCCCACCAACGCGACGTTCTCGACCTATTTCGGCGGGGTTGCTCGGCCTGACACGTTCAATCAAGGAGCGGTGCGCGACTGGCTGCAAGACTTCATGGAGTTCGCCATCGCCGCAAAACAAACCGCCATCATCGATCTGGGGGGTGGCGATACGATCCTGCGCACCCTCGCCGGAGAAATGCCCGGCTTCGATGCAATGATTGAAGAGGCGGGTCTGGCCATGGTGATGTTCTACCTCGCCGGCCCGCATCCCGAGGATTTAACCCCGGCCGCCACGCTCGGCGCTTTGGGCTTCAAGCCCCGCGCACGCGCTTTCGTGCTCAATGAAGGCGTGGCGCCGGCCGGGCAATCGCGCGATCAGGCGTTCAGCCGCGTCACCTCCTCAAACGTCTATCGCGACGAAACGGCGGACGGTGCGCTCACCCTCTGGATGCCGCGCCTGCACGCGGCCGATGCGGTCGAGGCTCATACCGCGAGTTTCATCGCCGCACGGGACGGTCAGACCGAACCGCCGCTTGGGGTGTTCAACCGCTCGCGGGTGGGCCACTGGCTCAAGGCGATGGATGAGCAATTCGCCGGCGTGAAATCGTGGATGCCGTGAGCGAGGCTGTCGATCAGGGCGGGACAGAGGCCGCGATCCGCGCCGCGCAAGCGGAGCTGGATCGGGCCGAACAGCTGGCCCGGCTCGACAATGACCCCACCGCGCACACGCTCCACGCGCTCCGGATGTTCCTGGGCTCGACGGCGGCCATTGCTGCGGATCAGCGGCGCGCTATGGCTGAGCACCGCTTGCATGTCGATCGGGATTTTAGCGCCGTGCGCCAGGCGCGGGATGGCTTGGCGCAAACCATCGATCAAGCTTTCAAGGCCGCAAAGGCGCAGGCCGAAGCGGCGCATGCGGATCTCTCGCGCCAGTTTGTGGCCTCCTTCGCGAAAGAGGCAGAACAGCGCCTCAAGTCCATGTCGCGGTGGATATGGTGGCGCACGATCGCCTCGGGCGCGGCGCTGGCAATCGTGATCCTCACCCTTGGGTTCGGCCTGGGCTACTGGCGCGGCAACGCGGCCGGATACAGCCAGGCCGCCGGGACGATTCACGCTGCCGGGGCCGTTGAGCAATCCGTCCTCGCCTCACAAGGCCCGGCTGGTTTGGCACAATGGCACCAGCTCATGCGCGACAACGCGATCCTCGACACCATGAAATCCGACTGCACCGGGAAGAACGTGGCGCATCAGGACGGCCGCACGGCCTGCCATCTCTGGCTATGGACAACGCCGAATGTTGCGTCCGCAGCGCATGGGTAGGGGGATGGAGGAGCGTTTTACCCCCACCGCGGATGGGTCGGCTCGCTCGGCCGGCTTCGTCTCCCAGCTCGGCCGGGTTTTGCTCGGCCTGCTTCGGGGC
>NZ_NCAS01000095.1:0-1681 GCF_002255515.1 Acidiphilium sp. 20-67-58
CTAGACCTTGATGCTGTCGTAGCGAACCTCGGTCATCATGCCCGTCGTCATGTGGTAGAGATTGTGGCAGTGGAGCGGCCAACGCCCAGGGTTGTTGGCCTCAAACGCAATCCGCACGCTGCCCATCATCGGCGTAACCAGCACAGTGTCTCGCATGGCGCCTTGGATCGGTCGACCGTTCACCGCGATGACCTGGAATGCATGACCGTGCAGATGCATCGGGTGCGCCATCATCGAATGATTGACCATCTCGATTTCCACACGCTGGCCCTTCTGGAGCATCAGCGGCGTGATGTGTGGCCAGTTTTCCCCGTTCAGTGACCAGGAATAGGGTTTCATGTCGCCCGAAAGGACTATCCGGTGCACAAGGTCGGGCTTTCGAGGTGAAAGCGGAGCACGTGCGGTTAACCGCGTTTCCAGAGAATTGTCGATCGGTTGCATCTTGTCGAGCCCGGTTTCCTCGATGCGGGCAACCGGCGCCCCAGGCGTCGCCAGCACAATCCCGGTGCGCCGCCGTGTGCCCTCAAGCCGGGCGAGGATAGGGAATGCGCCGGTACTTGGCAGATCAACCAGGATGTCGAGCCTCTGTGCGATCGCCAGAGGAAAGCGTCGCCCAGCCACCGGATGCACCGGATGACCGTCGACAGCCACTACATGACCGGCCAACGCGCCTAAATCAATCCAGAACTGGCTGGAAGACGCCCCGTTGATGATTCTAAGTCGGACCCGTCCGGAACGTTCGATCTGAACAATCTCGGGATCGCGGAGGGTACGATCATTCGCCAGAAAAGCATCATAATCAATATCGTTCAGGTCCATGGTCATGCTGCCCATGGACCCCATGCCGTTGTCCTTCGACATGGCGCCCATATGGCCGGACATCATATTACCCATACCCTGCATGCCTTGCATCATGCCTTTGGTATTTTCACTTGGCATCTGTGCTAATGAGGGGGCAGCGGCATTCTCACTCGTGCGCGCCATGGCGTGGATCGCGGAAGGTGTTTGTCCAGTCAGGCCGGCCAGTAACTCGTCCGACCCCGTGAAACTGAAATCATGCAGCATGAGCACGATCTCCTGACGGTCCTCGCGCAGTTCTGCCGCGTCACGGACGATCAACGGTGCTGTCATCAGACTTTGCTCCTGCAGGCCCTGATGTGAATGCATCCAGTAGGTCCCTGGGATCGGCACGTAGTCATAGGTGCGTGTAGTAGCCGGGGCGAGGGGGGGAGTCTGTGGCCAGGGGAACCCATCCTGGGTCCAAGGCGGGATCTGGCCGTGCCAATGGATGATCGTGTGATCGGCGGTCTGATTAGCGAGTTCGACCTGGAACCGCTCGCCCGGCACCAGGACAAGGCCAGGACGTCCAGCCTCGTCGGCCAGGCGGAAGACTTTCGCAGCGCGACCGTTTACCTCAAGGCTGCGCGTTCCGGCGATCAGCCGATGTCCTGTGCGAGTGGTCGTGGCAGCGTGGGCGTCAACCGCGCTCATCGCACCCAGCGTCAGGCCACCGGCAATAAGGCCGCGGCGGGAAACCATCGTCATCTTCTTATCCTTTTTCTTATTCAGCAGTTAACGCTGCGAAAGGGTCAGCCGATCCCGCGTTCGGGGCAGTCAATGAATTTTGTAACCTTCATCCTCAATGGCCTTAATCACGGCCTCGGTCGGGATCGTCGCCAGG
>NZ_NCAS01000096.1:0-1643 GCF_002255515.1 Acidiphilium sp. 20-67-58
CGGAAGTGGCCGGCTGGACCGGCTTCCCGGACTGCTTCACCCATCTGCGCACCGGCGAAACCGCCGCTGATCCCCGGGTCCTGATGGCGGGGCTGCTGGCCGATGGCCTCAATCTCGGCCTGACACGGATGGCGGAAGCCTGCAGCATCGCCAGTCTGGGCCAGCTCGCCTGGACCGCTGACTGGCACATCCGCGACGAGACCTACGCCCTGGCGCTGCGCCGCCTGGTCGAGCATCAGAACCGCGAGCCGCTCGCCGCCCTCTTCGGGTCTGGAACCGCCTCATCCTCGGACGGGCAGTTCTTCCGCGCCGGCGGCTCCGGCCGTGATGCGAGCCGGATCAATGCGCACTACGGCCCTGAACCGGGGCTGAAATTCTACACCCATCTCTCCGATCGCTATGCACCGTTCCACACCAGGGTGATCGCCGCGACCGCCAGCGAGGCCGTGCATGTCCTCGATGGCCTGCTCGATCATCACGGCGAAGCGCCGCCACGTCAGCACCGGCACCATACCGATGGCGGCGGGGTGTCGGATCATGTCTTTGCCCTGTGCGCCCTGCTCGGATACGTGTTCGCGCCGAGAATTCCCGATCTCAAGGACCGGCGCCTCTACAGTTTTGCCCGGCCGGCAGCCTATCCGACGCTTGCGCCGATGATCGCCGGCCGCATCAACGTCGACCTGATCCGCGCCCATTGGCCCGATCTCCTGAGAATTGCCACCTCAATCCGCACCGGCACAGTGTCTGCGTCGGTGATCCTGCGGCAACTCGCCGCCTATCCACGGCAGAACGCCGTTGCCGCGGCGCTGCGCGAGCTCGGACGTCTCGAGCGCACACTGTTCACCCTCGACTGGCTGGAAGATCCGGGACTGCGCCGTGAAAGCAGTCACGAACTCAACAAGGGCGAGGCCCGCAATAGCCTGGCCCGCGCCGTCTTCATTCACCGGCTCGGCGAAATCCGCGACCGGACCTTTGAAAACCAGAAACATCGAGCCTCCGGCCTGAACCTCCTGGTCACCGCCATCATCCTCTGGAACACACGCTATCTCGCGCAAGCCATACAGGCCCTACGCCAGGTCGAGGATGTGCCCGGAACCCTCCTCACGCATCTCTCGCCGATCGGCTGGGAGCATGTGAACCTGACCGGCGACTACATCTGGAGCGCCAATCAGAAATCGACGGAAAACCATGCCGGATTGCGACCTCTCAGGCCAATCCACGACACGACTGTCAACGGCGGATCAAAACCAGGCCGGCGTGGCGGCGTAAAAACCAGCCACTGGATTGTGACGTGACGGATATGAGAACGGCCCCTGCAGGGGCCGTTCTCATATCCGCAGCCTGCTTGGCGGTGGTATCAGCTGTCGTTGATTTCGCCGGTCTCTGGATCATGAGGCGGTTCGTCACCGGCCTTTTCGATACCCTTCCGGCGCCGGGCGCGGGATTGCTTCAGGCGGTAGCTTTCGCCGTTCATCTCCAGGATCTGGACGTGGTGCGTAAGACGATCGAGCAGCGCGCCGGTCAGCCGTTCGGCGCCAAAAACACTCGTCCAATCCTCGAAGGGCAGGTTCGAGGTGACGATGGTCGAGCCGCGCTCGTGCCGCTGGCTGAATACCTCGAACAGCAATTCTGCACCGGTCTGC
>NZ_NCAS01000055.1:0-9922 GCF_002255515.1 Acidiphilium sp. 20-67-58
CCGCGCCATTCCGCCCTTCGACCCCGTCGCCTACAGAAAGCGCAATCTCATCGAACGCGCCTTCTGCAGGCTCAAGGACTGGCGCGCCATCGCCACACGCTACGACAAAACCGCACGAAATTTCCTCGCAGGGATATGCCTCGTCCTCGCCGTCACATCTTGGATCAGTTGAGTCCAGAGCCTAGCGGGTTTCTGAGCAGGGGGGGCTGATGGTAGCTGGATGGATAGAACTCACTTTTATCTAAATGTAATATAAATCGCGCCAAATTTTTATATTGATAAAATATATAAAATTGTCGCTTAATTTAACGAGAAATTTTTCTGACATAGAATAACGCAAAATATAGAATAATAAATCATGCAATCTGTCCGTGATACGTCTATGGAATTTGGAGGATATTAGGGCATCAGTGATGTTGAAAAAAAAGCGGCGTCAACTCGCTGTAATGTTTGCTGTCATCGTGGGACTTACCGGTTCTGCGTATGCGAATGGGTTTGGTACCGATTCGCCATATCAACTCCCAACGCCTGCCGATCTCGCCAATCTGGGCGCGGTGGAAAGCATAATTTTGCAAAAACAGGCAGGAATGTATCATTCCCCTCTCTATAATTCCTACAGTACAACAAACATAGCAAAGCAAACCAACTGTAACGTTGCCCCAACCACTTATGGAAACTCGGGTACGACCGCCGCGACCGCCGGCTCCCCGAGTACTGTCGGGGCCACACCGAGTGCGATAGGCAATTCAAGTTCCACTCAGTCATCGCTGTCGGCATCAACCGCCGGAACGCCGCTCACCACGACGGGTCAAACGAATAGCGGTGCTGTGGGGACGGTCCTGAACGGCTCGACGAGCACGTCGATCAGCGGCACGTATTCTCAAGCACTCAACAATACCCAAACCAATGGGGGGACGCAGAGTGCGTCAGTCAGTAATAGTAATGCATGTTCTGTTGGAACTGGGTCGCTGAATTAGCCATGTCCCAGATAATTCCTCATCGTCTTGTCCCTCTGCAGCGTCGGGTCATGGATCTGATGCCTCAACCTCGCCCAGCCATCCGGCGTTCACCGCGCAGCTACATGCTGCGCAGCACGGCGTTGCTGGTGCTCGCCAGTCAGGTGCTGGCCGGTTGCGCGTCAATTGGCATGCAGCGCGTTGAGCCTGGTGAAGCACCGATCGTGCTGGGGCCAAAGGTCAGATACAATCTGACCCCGGTCGATCCTGCTTTCGCCTGTCTTGCTGACGAAATCGTCCGTGACAACAAACCGCGCCTGACCTTCGCTGTTGGTGACGTCAAAGATTATACAGGTCGATACAACATCAACGAAGGCAATGCCATCACGCAGGGTGGCTCGCTCATGGTTGAAACGGCCTTGGGTCATCTCGGCAACGCTATCATGCAGGTCGAACGGGTTGATCCGCACATCACCCAGATGGAGCTTGGCTATACCAACCAGCGCCAGCTGGGGGATGGCCGCCTGCACATATTGCAGCCGGGCCCGCACGCTGTGCCATGGATGCCGTACTATGGTGGAACGATCCTCCGGTCCCAGTATTATATCATCGGTGGCATTACCGAGCTGAATTACAACATCCAAAGCGGCGGGGTGCAGGTTATGCAGAACCTGTCCGGTCCTTCGGCCACCACCTTTACCGAGAATGTCGCGATCGATCTTGATCTGGTTGATACCCAGACAACGCAGATCGTCAAAACCATCAGCCTGGAGAAGCAGATTGTCGGCTATCAGGTGAGCGCCGGGATATTCAGGTTCTTCGGCAGCGATCTGTGGGATGTCAATATTGGCGCAAAAAATCAAGAGCCTTTGGAGCTGGGTGTTCGAACCACCTTGGAACAAGGTACGCTTGATCTGGTGGCGGCGGCCGAACATCTGAGCCCGCTTCCCTGTCTGAAGAAAGTCCGTGATGCAATCTCGGAGAAGACTGCCAGCCAGCTTCGCAAGACGCCCAATCATGTGAAGCTCATCCAGCCACCTGTCCCACCGGGCGTACAGCAACCGATTGCCAAGCCACTTCCAGGTAGTGCCGGTGCGCCCATGAAGCTGAGCTTCGATTTCGGTTCGGCGGCGATCCCCGCCGGGGATGGTGGCTTGCTGACCCGGATCGCCCAGATGGCGGCAAAAGCCCCTGTTACTGTCGAGCTGACTGCGCCGGCAAATGAGAATTGGTCGCCCTCTATGCGTTCTGATCTGATCAAAGCGAGGATTGCCTCGCTGCAGGACGGGCTTTCGACCCACGGTATGACTGCCCCGGTGATCACTGTCCAATGGGCGCCATCCGATACTGATAGTGCCATTTATCAGGATGGATCGGGTTCGCAAAAGGTCGCATTAGTTACTATTAAATAATACAAAATAAAGCTAATTAAAACTCTAAGTTTATTATAAATTCTATTAAGAATCAGTAAGTATTATGTTTCCTAAAACAGGCTTATTTTGGAACGGGAGCGAGCTTTGAAAAATGCAAGGCTGAGAAGAAGTCTTCTCGGATCGACTGCGGCGAGTGTTATATTGCTCGGTGTGGTGTATGGTGGTCCGGTCATGGCGCAGACTGCTACGACCACCGTTGCCCCTACAGTGACGACGAGTGGTGTCGTCGCAGGTCAGGGGTCGGCAACTGGCTATGTTGCTAACTATTTCCAGGCGCAAAATACGCCGTCTTCAGCCGCAACGTCGAACCTGGCAATTACGGCAAACGCAACCAACCTGACCGCAGGGCAGACCTTTACGGGGACAGGTGGCACCGGTACTGTTTCTAATTCCTCAACCACCACCGCCAACACGATTAGTGCCGTTGCCACCGGCAACACGCTGACCAATACAGTTGATTTGGCAGCGATCGGCGGCACGACTGCGGGGACGACGGGGAATGGGTTGTCGGTCCTGGTCCAGGAGGCCAATAACGCGACCACGCAAGCTCCTCCGGGGACGGGGACCAATTATGTCGCCGTAAATGCAACGGCCTCCAGCAATACGCTGCAAAACGTTTCTACCGATGTCGTAAGCGGCTCCAGCCTCACGCAGAGCGCAAACGCGATCTCCTCGTCGGCCACAGGAAACGCCAGCAATACCACGGTAAGCGGCGCCGTTCCCGTGACATATGTTGGACAGGGTGCGGCGGGTAGCTCTACTCTAAATCTCGGCACCCCGGCGACCAATGCCCTCGATGCATCTGCGAATATTGTACTGAGCAATGCGCAGGCCAATAATTCGATTGCCACGACAAGCGCGGCCTCGACGACCGGCAACACTGTCAACCTCGCAGTAAACTCATCTGCAGGAACAACTGCGCAGACTCCGTCCCTTACCGTGGCGCAGACCAATAATACGGTGTCGGCCGCGTATGTGGGCAATACAGCCACGAGCACCCTGTCCGTTGCGTCGGGCTCCGCCCCGAGCCTAGACGGCAGCGCATTGGTCAGCAATCTGCAGACCAACAGCCAGACCGCGGCGCCGGCAACAGTCACTCCCTTGAGTGATGCGTCGAGCAATACTATCAGTGCGACGGTTGCGTCTGGCGCTACAACCAACAATCCGATCACGCTGTCCAATGGGAGCCTGACTCAGTCCGGCAATGCCATTACGGGAAGCGCAACCGGAAACACCGCGACAAACGTTGCTGAACTCGCCGGTACCATGAACCTGGCTGGGGCAACGACCACGCAGGTCAACACCTCCGTTGCGGCAACTGGACCGACAAACACGCTGCAGGCGGATTTCGGTATCGCTAACCTGCAGTCCCAGGTGAACTCGGTTGCCGGCCAGACTTCGGTGACGAGCAATACCATTGAGACGGTTGCCCAGAACGTCAGCGGATCGACGGTCAGCGGAACCTCCAACAGCATCAACGCGACGGCAACGAACAACAGCGTTTCCAATACCGTTACGGTTCCGAGCTCTGGTGCCAATGCCGCCACGATCGACGGCCTTCTGGGTATCAACAGCCTGCAGACCGCGACCGGATCGGCTGTGAATTCGAAAAATTCCGGCAACACGATCTCGCTGACCGCTGGCACCAACGGCACATCGGCGGCATCCTCGACGGCAACGGTGAGCAATTCGACGCTGGCGCTCACGGGCAACGGAACGAGCGCAACGGCAATTGGCAATAACGCCACGGGCGCGACCGGCGGTGCAGGCAATGCTCTGACAGTCAGTGGCACCAACGTGAATGCTTACCCCAATGGCGGCACTGCCGCGCTGGCCGGCCTCACGTATAATGGGACCACGCTGACTTCGGCGGCCGGTCTGTCTGTTGGCAACAACCAATATTCCAGCAGCTCTGCAGTTACGGCGACCAATCAGAGCAACGCGGTTACCCTGACGGCCAATGGCACGACGCTGAGCGGCGATACGCTATCCTTGTCGGGCGCTGCTGGAACCTACACGGCCCAGGCGATCGCACAGAGCAATAATGCGGCGAACGCACTGACCGTGAATGCAGACCAGCTGGCTGGATCCGCGGGCCTTGCGAGCGTTCAGACCGACATGAGCGGCGCAACGTCGACGCTGTCAAACCCGACGGTCGAAATTGCCGCCAACACCACGGCGAATACTGCAATCCAGAACTCCTCGATCACCCTTGGCGGGACGAACGGGAATGTTCTGCGGTCTCTGGCATATGGCAACGCCAACTCCAACACGCTGAATGCCACCTCGACCGGTCTCAACGTCTATACGGCGACCGCCCCCGCGACGGCCGTCTCTTTGGCGTCTGGCACCAATAGCGCTGATGCCGCGCTGGCATTGTTCAATAGCCAGGCCGAAACGGCGAATGTCTCGGCCGGCGCATCGACGACGACCCCGCTGAGCATCAGCCTTGGTTCGGGCAATGTCAGCAATTCGACCGTCAGCAACACGAATAATCAGTTCGTGGCAGCGGGCTATGGCAACCAGACCAGCAACGTTGCAAACGTGTCGGTGACCGATCTGGCGCAGCCGACCGCTGGCGCAACACCGGCGGCAACCTTCCTGCCCGTGGCGACGGTCGCCAATACCTCGTCGCTGAGCGGTACGGTCACCAGCACCGTCACCGGTGCCTCCGCGACCAATGGTCTGTTTGATCTCACGACCGCCTTAGGAGCGGGCACGGTCAGCGGATCGACCCTGAGCGTGAATGGTAACGCCTCGCTTGCCCAGGCCACAGGCAACATCGCCTCGGCCAATAATCTGACGGTCACCGGCACAAACCTGGTCGATGCAAGTCAGACCGCCGCGGCGCCGACCACTGCACCTGTTTCGTATAACGGAACCACGGCGTCGGTGAACACAGGCTTCAGCGTGGTCAACACGCAGACGGCCTCTGCAACCGTCTCGGCAACCCAGTCGCAGACTGGCGCGGACCTCAGCCTCGGTGGCTCGGGTGCGGTTTCGAACGCGACCCTGCAGGCGCAGGGCAACAACTTCAATGCCGCGGCGACAACCAACAGCGCGTCGAACAATCTGGTGGTCGGCACCGCCGCTACACCGGTTGCGGTTCTCACCAGCTCTGTTGGTGGGCTGAATGTCCAGAATATCACCAGTGGCGGTGGTACGTCGGCGACCATCGGCAATGCCGGTTCGCCTGCTGTTACGTCTACTACGGGTCTCACTGGATCATACACGGGAAGCACGATTTCAACTACAAGTAACACGCTTTCTGTTCCTGCTGGTCAGACTATCTCATTCAGCACTACAGGCACTGGCCTTACGCCGGCACAATTGGCTTCTGTAATTTCGGCGTCTGGTACCGGTACTGTCACCTATTCGGGCAGCACCGTGACGCTGACTTCAGGAACGTCTGCGTCCACGTTCTCATTCCCGACGGGAACAACGTTTAGTATTTCTTCGGGGGCGAAGACTGTAGCGACGGCGGGAACCATTACTGTTCCGGCCCTGAACACGACGCCATTTGCGAATATTCAGACAGGTGGCAATCTGACCAACAGCACCCTGTCGGTGACAGGCAACAACTACGGTGCGGTCGCACAGGGTAACGTCGGCAACACCACGGTCGCGGTGACGGCGGATACCGTGAATGGTGGCGCCCTTGCGGGAACCCAGAGCAGCGCAACCGTTACTTCGACCTCTCAAACCGCAACGGCCGACCTGTCGGCGGTGAACGCGCAGACCAATGCTTCGGCCACAACGGCCAGCGCATACGGTGGAGCACAGATTACCAGCTCCGCGACCTTGCCGACGATTTCCGGGTCGACTCTCAGCGTGTCCAACAATGCGCTGAACGCTACGGCACAGGCGAATACCGCGACGACCGCGCTGACGGTGAATGGCACGATCTCGCAGAATTCACAGGGTACTTATGCGGCTTCGGGCGCATTGATCTCCAGCCAGAATGCAACCGGTGACGTGACTGCAACCGCGGGTACGGTGGCCACCAGCAGCACGACATCGTCGTCGGTTGGTCAGACCATCAGTGCGCCGGGTGCCATTGGCAGCAACTCCAGCCTGGCACTGAACGGCAACACGACCACTGCTACGGCAAATGCCAACAGCGCCAACAACACGCTGACGGCAAACGCGACGACTCTCGACAATGCCACCACTGCTGCGGCATCGATCACGACCAATCTCCAGACTGTGAATGCGGCGTATGCCTTGAATAATACGCAGACATCGTCCGGTGCGACCAATGGTGTGACCGCCCAGGCCAATAGCAATGTCTACAACAACGACACAGCCGGTAGCTCCGGTCTGCAGAGCAGCACTGCCGTCCTGAATGGCAACACGACGACGGCTAGCGCTATCGCCAATACCGCATCGAACACGCTCAATCTGGGCGGCTCGACGGTGAACGCACCTGCAGCCATCCTCAACAACCAGACGAACAGCGACTCGGTTGCTGCGGCAGGCACCTCGAACGTCCAGTTCAGCCTGACCGGCAGCTCTGCAACTACCGCTGCTGCGTCCGGATCGTCGATTGCGGTGACCAACAATGCACTGAATGTGCAGGCCGCAGGCAACTCCGCCGTGAATGCTCTGAACGCTCTGCCGACGGCCAACTTTGGTACACAGGCAGCCGGCGCTTCGGCTGGGGGCACAACTCCTGTGACGGCGCAATACGTGGCGCTGAACTCGCAGACCAATAGCGGGTCCGTCAGTGCAACCAGTGCTGCATTCGGTGCCACTGCGCCTACCAGCCAGTTCAGCGTGGCTCTGAACGGGTTTGCTGGCGGTACGACGCAAGTCCAGAACACCAGCGTGACCGTGACGGGTAATGCCGTCAACGTGAACGCCTTCGGTAACTCTGCACAAAACACGCTGACCCTTTCCGGGCTGAACAGCGGCAATGCCACCAATGCATTGCAGAATGCACAGACCAATACGGGTAACGTGACCGCGACCGCCTCCTACAACGCATTTGGCGCAACCACCGGCGCGCCTGGTGCGACCGGCAGCACCGTGAATGTTGGCAACAACAGCATCATTGCCCGCGCAACAGGCAATAGTGCGATCAACACGGTTGTTGCTCACTAATTGTCCCAGAGCTCTCTCGGAGGGGAAGCATTTGCTTCCCCTCTTTTTTACTCGTAAGGTCTTGGAGTTAATCGATGGATTGGCGTTCTTCTCGTCTCGTTAAGGCCACTACGATCGCGCTTGCCTGCGGCTGGCTGGCTTCGCACGCTGCCCAGGCAGCGGACGCCAAGGGCAATTTCGCGGTGAATGGTATCGGAGCGACGTCATGCGCAGAGACCGTTGGGGCCATTCAGCATGGCCACGCCGCTGTGCGCGCGGAATTATCGAGTTGGCTGATGGGATACATCACGGCTCTTAACCGCGTCGATCACAATACCTTTGACATTATGGCGATACAGTCACCCGTTGCAGTTACCAACCTTGTCTTGAATGTTTGTTCAAAAAACAGCAAAGACAATGTTGAAGGCGTGACAAACTCAATCTTAAAATTGTTTTCGTCGATCAAGCTGACCAAATCATCGTCTCTCATGACAGTCTCTTTTGATGGTAAATCGGTAAATATCAGAAAAAATACAATGAAAAAACTTCAGGAATTTCTGAAGAAACATAAATTTCTTAATGGTCCGGCTGATGGAAACTACGGAACAGAAACGCAGGCGGCCATTAAATCTTTCCAGGCCCATGAAAAGCTTTTGGTGAATTCGTTGCCGGATGCAGAAACAGTCATTCAGGCGCTGATTATTCCTGGAATAAAAAAATAAACCAAGATAAATAAGGTCATGCGGCGTGGTGTGATTCAAGGCTTCTGGTCTTCGAAGGTTCATCATGACCCGCCCTGTCCCTCTTCGTGCTGATTTTGACGCTGCCATCCTTCGCCGCCTGGCACGGCACAGCAAGGAGGCAGCTCAGGTCCGGCGCCTGCTGGCTCTTGCCGCCATCTACGATGGTGGCACACGCTGCGGAGGCAGCGCGGTTGGGCCATGTTACGCCGCAGATCGTGAGGGCGTGGGTCCTCCGGTTCAATGCCGCAGGGCCGGACGGGCTGCGCAACGCAGAGCATCCGGCCCGACGCCGTAGTCAACCAGTATCGTTCTCCCGGTCGCTGACCATGCAGATGGATTGATCGACCCGGCCGAAAAGATCTGCTGGCATCACTTCGGATGCGGCTGGTGAGCTGCGTATCGATCAATGCGGTGAGCGTATTCTGGCTTTCCCAGCCTCACCTGGCCACAAAATCACCAGTGAAGCTTCAACCCCTGGATTCGAACTTGCGGCATCTGCAAAGACCGATCTCGTGTTCATCAGCCAGTATGGCATGACCGCACCAGATGACAGTGACCGTCGCACGGCGGGCGGACAGCTAGAGCGGTAGCTGAACCATCTGAATCGCTGGGGTACCGGAAGCGGTTGAAATCTGATTCAAGCTGGACACTTGCATTAGAGCGTCTACCGATCCGTCCGGATCGGATTCGTTCTCTATCTTTTTGATAAAACCAGCATCTTTATCCGATCAGATGACTCCATCTGATCGGAACGTGCTCTAACCCTGTGAAAGTTGTTGAATTCGTGATTCACTGAGACGGTCGTGAATTGGAGGCGTGGTCGCTATTCGGGCTTTCGGAGCCTCTTGAGCGTCTGAGCAAGACGGGAGACCCGCTGGAGGTTCTGGAAGCGACGGTCGCTTTCGAGCATTTCCGTGGCTGGCTGGTTGAAGGGCTGGGCTACGGGGACGGAGCCTGGGGTGTGAACCGCGCCGGGAATCCCGGCGCGGTTCACACCCCAGCAGCCAGTCGGCAAGGTCCGCCGCCACGCGCGGCCCCCATGGCCGCAAGCCAAGGCGATCCTGCAAAGCCGCCGAATGCCGGCGTCGGTTTTGATCCACCCTCGGATAAGCACCAAGGGAATCCGGCAAGACGTCGATCTGTGCAGCGACGAACGAGACCAGAGCAGGATCGGGTATCTCGCCGGCATGCAGCGGCCGGCCGGGATACCGCAGGCAACAGCGCATGAGAGCCAGACCGAGACGGTGATGATCGCCCCGTCCGCGCCGGATCATTGCAAGATCCGCAGCAGACAGCGTGTAGTAACGAATTATGCCGGGCCGATCAGTCGGCGGGTCGAACAACTGTGCGATCTGTTCCCCCGTCAATATCCGTCGATAGCCCACTGGTCCCTCCCTCCTGCCTGTTGAGGACAGGAGACCAGCCGATCCGTGCCAGAGAGTCGACCAGCGTACTCCGCGGAATGCCGAAAGTGCGGCAGACCGACGCTTTCGTGGCACCAGCGTCCAACGCCGCGATCACCGCCGCCAGCTTCTCGGCATCGATCACCACCGGTCGGCCGCCACGCCTGCCCCGCCGACGGGCAGCCGCCAGACCTGCCTGCACACGTTCCTGGATCAGCGAACGCTCGAACTGCGCCAGAGCGCCAAAGACATGAAACAGGAATTCCCCCTGCGGCGTCGTGGTGTCCATCTGCTCGGTCAGCGAC
>NZ_NCAS01000004.1:0-88187 GCF_002255515.1 Acidiphilium sp. 20-67-58
TTTTCCACTCAGGTCTCCCACACCTTGCAAATCCCAATATTGCCCGCCGCTAAAACATCGCGGCAAGATCAGCGAAGTTCGCTTTTTCACAGGTGACTATCTACGCGGGCGCCGCTCTGGGTGCCGCTCTGTTGGCCTGCGCGTTTTTCGTGCTGACGCTGCTCAATCGTCGTACGTCATGGCTCGGTGAGTTCCGGCCATGACGCATGATCGCTTTCCGGATCCCGCCGGATCCGGAAAGCCCTTGCCGCGCCGTCTTTACGGGCGGATCGACGCTACCGAGACGCTGTTCTGAATGATGGAGTTTGCACCGGCATTCTGTGCAGCCATCAGAACGCCGCTGGTCCCGTTAAAGGACTGGTCCATCGACACCCCGTTCGTCTGGTCAATTGAAGACGCGTAATTGCCTCTGACCGATGCCTGGTTGAACGACGCCGCCGCGGTCATGGCAAGCATCTGGGTGTTGGCCTTCTGCATGCCGATGGAGCTGACCGACGTTGCGTTCTGCACGATCGAATTCGATCCGGTGTTTTGTGCAATGCTCAACACGCCGGTGGAGTGATCCATGCTGTTCTGCACTGTCGAGGTTGTGGGTGTGTCGATGCTGTAGGACGTATTTCGCCGGGCATGCGCCGAGTTCCGTGCGCTTGCCGCGGCCGCCGCGGCGCCGATCGATCCCTTGGTTTGAAGCGCCGCCACGGTCGTCGCTGTCTGGACCGTGCTGTTCGCACCGCCGTTCTGGTTGATGGAGAAGATACCGACATCGTTGTTGAACGACTGGCTGACGGTGGCAAAGGGATCGCTGCCCTGTGCGGTGAGGCCGTAACTAGCCGGCGTCCCTCCGCTTTGAGTATTCGAACCCGTTCCGGTCCCCGACCCGGTTCCGCCGCTGGAACCCGTTCCGGTCCCCGACCCGGTTCCGCCGCTGGAACCCGTGCTGGTCCCCGACCCGGTTCCGCCGCTGGAGCCCGTTCCGGTCCCCGACCCGGTGCCGCCGCTGGAACCCGTGCCGGTCCCCGATCCAGTTCCGCCGCTGGAACCCGTTCCGGTCCCCGATCCGGTTCCGCCGCTGGAACCCGTGCTGGTCCCTGATCCGGTTCCACCGCCGGTTCCTGTGCCGGTCCCTGACCCGGTTCCGCCGCTGGAACCTGTGCCGGTCCCTGAACCGCCATTATTTCCCGGCTGCCCGCCGGAGGATGCCGGGTTTGCCTGTCCATATCCGGGGTAATCGTGATTGCCGGCTGCAATCGCCATGTTGCTGGCCGCGCCGATCACCACCCCATGCCCGCCGATCGTCGGTCCGACGCAGATTCCGCAGGACGTGATGTATGCGAGCGAGACCGCATTCTGCAGCACGCTGTTCGCACCGGCATTCTGGCTGCTGGTTCCAATCCCCGCGCTCTCGTTGAACGATCGGCTCGACACAGCAGAGGCGATGAAATGCCACTGTCCGGCGATATTGACGCCACCATCATTCGAGAAATTATGGATCGAGCGCGCGTTATTCTGAGATGCGGCAAGACTTATATAATTCTCGATCGACTGATTCCCGGCGTGCGCAGCAACGCTGAAAATCAAGGCCGACGATATCCCAAATAGAATTCTTGTTTTTTGTTTCATTGTTTGCCTCGCCCTGTCTTGATCTGCACTCGGCAGATACGGATAAAAATTGAGATTTCTGTTCTAAAATTTCCCTAAGCAATTTTGATGCCATCTCGATAATTAAACAACATATTGATTTAAGTTAATTTTCAGCGGGAAGGCCGGTGTTTCCTGGCGCCGCGTATGGTGAAATTCGACACCATTGCGGCGTCACGACAACGTAACACAACTTTCGATTGTGTTATTTTCCGGATGTTTCGGGAAAGTTATATTCCTAAAAAAATATGAAAATACGTCCGAATTCTACTCAAAGTTATCTCTTAATTTGTCACACACGTATAAAATGTGTTGCGTCATCAGTGACGCGTAATTATTAAGACGAGGACAGGATTAAACATAAATTTTGGGACCGGAGAATCTTTTTAATGATACGCACGGGATACTCTGAGAGATCTCCGGCCGCTGCCTATCGTGGGTCCTTTCCCTCCAGCACGAGCGGGCGCAGCGATGTGCAGAGAGAAATCGACGAGGCCAAGATCGCCGCGGTGCTCCAGTCTGGCTCCGAGCGGTGCATCGTCGGCGACAGCCCGCAAATTCGCACGATATTCAACCTGATCCGCAAATATGCGTCGAGCGATGCGCCGGTTCTGATCACCGGCGAGACAGGGACCGGCAAGGAGCTGATCGCGCACGCGATCCACGATCGCTCACCGCGGGCACACGGTCCGTTTCGTGTGATCAACTGCGCCGCGATCCCGCCGACGCTGATCGCGTCGGAACTGTTCGGCTATGAAAAGGGTGCGTTCACCGGCGCGGTGAGCCGCAAGAAAGGCATTATCGAGGCGGCGCAGGGCGGCACGCTGTTTCTCGACGAGGTTGGTCATCTGCCGGCGGACATGCAGGGATATCTCCTGCGCGTTCTTCAGGAAAAGACGATCCAGCTGGTCGGCGGGGTCGATCAGATCCCGGTTGATGTACGAATCGTCTCGGCGACCAATGTGGATTTCGCCAGCCTGATCGAAGCGGGCACGTTCCGAAGCGATCTTTTCTTCCGCCTCAAGGTGCTGACGATCCACAGCCCGCCGCTGCGTGAGCGTGGGCATGACATCCTCACGCTCGCGCTATTTTTCCTGCGCAAGTTTGCCGCGGAAATGGGGCGGGACGAGATGAATTTCACCGAGGCGGCGCAGCGTCGCCTCCTGTCCTACGGCTGGCCCGGCAACATTCGCGAATTGATGGCTGCGATCCAGCGGGCGGTTGTGGTCTGCGACGATGACGTGATCGATGTCGGTGATCTGGAGGACGGCTTCGTTCCGGATCTGGTCGCGGCACCCGCGCCCATCCAGCCGCCGAGCCCGGCAAATGACACGGTGCGGCGGCCTCGTGCGGATCGACGCCGTTCAAATACCGAGCGGCGCAGCGAGCTGGTCGACATGATCCGCCGCTGCGGCGGCAACCTGACCGAAGCTGCAGAGAATCTCGGCATTTCCAGAATGACGATCTACCGCCTGATCGAGAGGTTCAAGCTCGATCAGACAATCCAGGACATTCGTAACGAATGCCGCCAGTACGATCATGACTGTTACGCCGACCCGACACCAAAGACGTAACTCAATACGTAACATTCCAGCCAAGATAATTGTATTCACGTTTAAATATACTTTAAAAAATCTAAAAATCATTGAAAACAAATAAAATAAAAAAGCAAATAACCTTGGCACGATGGTTGCTAGATAAAAAATACAGGCTGAATGAAAAATCAGTTTGTAATGAATGTAACAAGGGCTTCGTCAAAGAAAATGGCGTGGCCAACCCTTAGGGAAGTGGAGATTATTGTCATGCGTAAAATTCTTCTGATGGGCGCGGCCCTTTCCATCATTGCAGCGACCCCGGTTATTGCTTTCGCCCGCAATGGTGACGATGGCGGCTCGGGTCATAACGGCAAGAATGGTGGTCATTCCACCAAGTCGATGACCATCGATGCGTATGTTGCCCTGGCGGCCGCCGGCAATTCCGGCAACGTTGGCGGCAACGAAGCCAACATGCACCGCCAGACCAGCTCGGCTAATCTGAGCAATTCCTACAACTCGGGCACCAAGGGTGTCTCGAACCAGGCTCAGAACGCGGGTGCCAACAGCCAGCTGCAGAACACCCTGGCCCTTGCTTATGTGCACAACCCGTCGAACCGGAGCCACACGATTGGTGGCGGCCTTGCGGTTGCGCTCGCCGGCAATAACGGCGGCGTGATGGGCAACGAGGACGAGGTTGGCCCGCGCAGTGGCTGGGACAATGACGACGGCACGGTGACCCAGTCCGCCACGGTCAGCAACTCGTACCAGGGCTTCAATGGCGTCGGCCAGCTGAACCAGAATGCCGGCAACAACAGCCTGCTGCAGAACTCCGCGGCTGTTGCGGCGGTTAGCCCGATCAACGGCACCGAAGGCACGCTGGCCGGCTCGCTCGCCGCCTCGGGCAACAGCGGCTACGTTGCGGGCAATTATGCCCGTGAACACAGCAGCAACGCGTCGTCGACGATCGATAATGGTTCGTTCAACAACGCCAATGGCGTGATCAACGTCAACCAGAACTCCGGCGCAAACAGCCTGATGCAGAACTCGACCGCTGTCGGCACGGTGAAGCTGACCGCCGCGAGCAGCAACACGCTGGCCGGTGCGGTTGCCGTCGCGGTGCAGGGTGGCGGCGTCTATTGCAACACCGCGAACCTCGCGAACGGTTCGGCGAAGGTGAACATGGACAGCTCCTTCAACGGTGCGCAGGGCGTGCTCCAGGCCTCGCAGAATGCCGGCGCCAACAGCCTGATCCAGAACTCCGTTTCGGTGGCTGCGGTTCGCTAATACCGCCTGTCAGCCTGGCGTGCACATCCTGCGGGTGTGCACGCATTTTCCTCAGGAGCGGCGTCCATGGCAAAAACAATCAAAGCATTTTGCATCATCTCGATGGCGGTGTTCGCACTTCCGGTTGCCGGATATGCAGCTGGCGGCGGCAATCTGTTCGGCACCCCGGTGTCCACCTCGGCGCTGGCGGCCTCGCATGGTCGGGACATTCCGGCGAGCCAGCTTTCGGCAACGTCCTTCGGTAACACCGCGTCCGGCACCACCGGCACGATTTCCAACACGAATTCGGTTTCCGGCAATCAGGGGCTGACCACGGTCATCCAGAATACCGGCAACAACGCGCTGTTCCAGACCTCGACGGTCGTGAACATCACGCTCAATCACTGAGCTGCGGTCGGGGGCGAGGCGCGATGTCAGGGACGTTTGTCAGGTTTGCCGGAACCGTGGCGTTGATTGCGGCGTCCTGCCTTGCATCCGTGCAGGCCAGGGCTGATGCCTTGCAGTTTGCCCTGCCCAACACCGCGATCAGCGGCACACATATGCAAGTGCGCAGCTGGCAGGACATGAAATTCACCAGCACGGTGCATCAGAAATACGATTTTTCCTGCGGCTCCGCGGCGCTCGCGACATTGCTGACTTATGTCTATGACGTGCCGGTCACCGAGGAATCGGTTTTCAAAAGCATGTATCGGCATGGCGACCAGGCGAAGATCCGCCGGCTCGGCTTTTCCCTGCTCGACATGAAAAACTATCTCGCAAGGCATCACATTCCATCGAACGGGTTCAAGGCAAGCCTTGCGAAATTGAGCCAGATTCGGGTGCCGGCGATCGTTCTGATCGACTATCACGGCTACCATCATTTCGTTCTCGTCCGCGGGGTGAGCAACGGCGAAGTGCTGATCTCCGATCCCAGCCTTGGCCTGCGGGCAGAACCGGTCGCCACCTTCGCGAAACAGTGGAGTGGCATTTTCTTTGCCATCACCTCCGATCTGTCGCAGGCGAGGCTCGCCTTTAATAATCCGACGGTCTGGCAGGCTGTGCCGCAGCCGCCGGTCTCCCTGGCTCACTTCCAGCTTCGCGATCTCGGACTGCCGGCCAACGGCTGGCAGCTGCAAAATACATTCTAGGGAAATGGTGCGCGTCATGTCACGCTCGATGCTGATCATGCTTCTGGGTACCGCCAGTCTCCTGCCTCTCGCTCCCGGCCGGGCATCGGCCGCGGACAGTCCGTCCGGCGGGGTCTCGCCGGGTATTGCCGCTTCCACCAGCGCCGCCGCTTTTCCCTCGCGCGGCATGGCCATTGTGCCGGATACGGCGCTTGCCGGCATGCGCGGCGGGTTTTCGCTGCCCAATGATCGCGGTATCGGGATCGATTTCGGCTTTTCGATCCAGACGCTGGTCAACGGCCAAGCTGTGCAGACCCTTTCAGGCGACATCAATCACCTGACCCAGCAGATTTCGCCGGCCTTCCGCCAGGTTGCGCCCGACACAGTCAGCAGCGCCCTGAACGGGCAGAGTTTCTCCGCCACGTCCCAGACCCCGCTGCCGGTTTCCTCGTTCAGCGATGTCAGGAATAAGGCCAACCCGTCCGGCGTGATCAATACGCAGAGTTCGACGCCGACGGGCACGACCTTCACCAGCCTCGTTCCGCAGGCGGGCGGCAACGGCGGTGGGGTATCGGGTCAGCAGCTTTATACGACGATTGCCAATACGGTCGGCTCCGCTGGAATGTCGACGCTGATCCAGAACCCGGTGAATGGCCAGATCATCCAGCAAACCCGCACGCTCAACATCGACATCAGCGGGATGCAGACCCAACTCGTGAACGCTGCCCAGTCCAACCATGTGATACAGTCCCTGTTGCCACGGTGAGATGGAATTCGATGATGCAAAAAGTGCATAGAGACGTGAGTCCGCTCCGCCGAGCACCGGGCAATTCGCCTTCCTTGCGCCTCCTGCTCGGGCTGGCGGTCGCCCTCGGCGCGCTGGCCCCCGGGCTTGCGCGGGCGCAGGGGATCGATCGGATAGGGCGGCCCGCCGGTCATATCGAGCTCGTCACCATCCAGAAGATCGGCCTGCCGCTGTCACCGCTCTCGGTTCAGCAGATGTCCTCGGCCACGGCGCAAGGTATTCCGTCGGTCGCCCCGTCGCTCTCGCCGCAATCGAAGGGTGGCAACGCCGTCCTGCTGTGGGACGAAGTGGGGCCAGGTCGGATATCCGCGCCGAATCCCGCATCTTCTGGCAATGTCAGCCTGAATATTGTCCACTGAATTCCGGCGCCGGAGGCGACGGGAGTGCGAGCGGATGCGTTCGCTGCTCAACGATAACCTGCCGGATCTGATACCGGAATGAGAGTGAAGATGTTTCAAGCGGAACGTGGTCTCAGCACTTCCTGTCTCCCGCGCCTGCCGGGCTTGCGCCATGTCGTATGGCTTATCCCTGCTCTGGCGCTGGGCGGCTGCATGTCGGGCCATGGCCTGCAAACCGGCGGGCAGCCTGCGCCCTCGCATGCCGCAACATCCGCAAGCGCGGTAGCACCAGCATCCGGTCCCGGCCTTGGGAACGGCTATTCGAATTACGGGCAGCCTCTGACGAAAGTCGGCTTCCTGCATCTGACCCTGGGCAACACACTGTATCGGCCGCTCGCGGATGGCGGGCGAACCTCGATCTATGTCGCGCCAGGTGGCCAACTCACCATGCGGCTGGTCGGCGCTGATGGTCGTGTCGTCGATGAGGCGGGCGTCCAGTCGGTCAATTCAAAGGATGCGTGCTGGAGCCTGAAAGGCAAGCAGCAGCCGTTGTGCTTTTCACCCTACTGGAACGGCCGTCTGATGACACTGCGATTTGTCGACGCGCACGTCCTGCCGGCGCAGTTTCTGGTGGAGCGCGGCCAGCATCTGTAAGGCGTCGGGCTGGATTTCGACGGCAGGCATTCCAGCCCCTCCGGCGTCGATCGGCTTGGCGCCGGTTCGGGACGACATACCGGCAGTCCTGTAGCGCAGCGCGGTCCAGAACATCATCCGATCAGATCGGGTCATGAAACCGGGTAGAAACACTCTCGATATCAACAGCATGTGGAGCATGGCATCCGATCCGATGGGATCGATACATGCTCTGTCGCGAACCGCATCCAGCGCAAAAAAAACGCCCGGGCGGTTGGCCCGGGCGCGTCGTGTTCGCCGGAAACCTCAGAAATTATATTCGAGGTAGAAGCGGCTGCTGAAGTAGGGGTTGTTGTAACGCGCGGTTCCCGTATAGCCCGCCCGGTTTTCCGCGACGGTCACGTCGGTATCTTCCGCCACCGAGAGCCCCTTGAGGATCGAGGACAGATCGTACGACGCATTCGCGTCCAGCGCCCAGAGCTGCTGGTTCGGGATGTAGTTGGCATTCGGGAAGCTGTAGGGGCCAGCATAGCTCGTATAGTTTTGTGCATCGCCGCCATAGCCGTAGCGGACGAGGTAGCGCACATACGTAACGCCAACCTTCAGCTTCTTGTTGAGGAAGTCGTAGTTGGTCGTCACACCATACGCATAGCCCGGCCCGAGATTCGGAACGCCGTTCTGCATCGTGTCGGTGAAGCTCGTGCCGGTATTGTCGTTATACGGGTGGAGCACGCCGCCATGATGGAACGAGTTGTACTCGGTCGGCGCATAGTTGCCGATCAGCGCGATGCTGCCATCACCGAACGAATAGCCGAGCTTGGCGCCGTACACATGCGCATTGATCGAGTTCGAGCTGTTGCTGGTGAACGCCATGATTCTCGAAGCATTGCCAGCCGAGTTGCCTTCGGTCAGCGCCTGCACCGAGCCGAAAATGGCCTGGCCGTTGGCCAGCGGTTGGACGAGGTCGAGCTGCCCATAGACGAGCTGCGCGTACTGGTAGAAATCGTAATACCATGCCTGCGCCGTCAGCTGGGTCGAGCCGACATCGCCATGATACCGCGCGCCGATCGCGATGAAGCCGTTGGTCGGCTTGGTGCCGGAATAGCGGTTGTTGGCGACAAAGGAGCTGGAATAGCGGCTTTCATAGGTGAACATCCGCGTCATGAAGACGCTGAACGCCGCCGGATCGCCATCGAGGCTCAGCGCCCCGGCATCGACCTTGTTAGAACCATCGCCAAGCACGTTCACGACACCGGCAACGCCCATGAAGGCGCGGGGGTTGAACGTGTAGTAATCTTGGTTCGCATAGGGCGTCTGGATCAGCTGACGGCCGAAGCGGATTTCCACTTTCGGCGTCTGATACTGCAGATAGGCCTGGCGAAACGACTGGATGCCGTAATGCGAGCCGGTGAGTTCACCGTCATAATGCACCCGGTCGCTGGCGTTGTTCTTGCTGTAGAGGCCGAGCGACTGCGCGGTGTAACCGCCGAGGCCGACGCTGAACCCGTCGAACGAGCCGGTATGGGCGATCAGATGCCCGCCGATCGCGAAGGAGTGCGTGCTCTTGCTCGAATGACCGTTATTGCCATAGTCGAAGTGGATCGCGCCGACCATGCCCTGGAATGTGGTCTGCCGCAGCGCGTCGCCGAGGCTTTGCGCGTGCGCCAGCGGTGCGAGACCGAAAAGGCTGATCACGCCCGCGGCGCATGCGGCGTGGCGCAGCTTCCGCGTCGCAGACCGGGCCGGGGCGTTGCCCGCCTGGTTGCCGATGTTTCGCATTATGGTTGGACCTCCATGTTGAAAGATTTTTTTGCTGGCGAAATCCGCGCCGTGCGCGCGGATCCGGCCCGCCGCTTCGCCATCTGCGGCGGGTGGACGGTGGCGATGGCCGCGCCAGGCCATGCCGCGTGGAATACGCGCTGAGGCTGTGCCGCGCGCAGGTCTCCGCAAACCCGATGCTGTCGTTCAATTGCCGCAACCGGCATCGTTCCGTCCCTGTCTGTTCTCCGTGCGGTGCGCTCTGACTGTCGCTTGCACGAATTATTTTTACTCTTTAAGAAACCAGTAGAGAGGAGCGTTTTCAATGTCAAGAAAGATTCATGGTGTCGGTTTCGAGCCCGGCGGGGCGCGATGATCCGGCCGCCAGGGGAGGGGGAATGACCCGGGCGCGCGTGAATTCGGCACTGGTCCGGCGCATCAACTCGGCGCGGCTGTTCCACATGATCCGGCAGAATCCGGGCATCTCGCAGCAGAAGCTCTCGCAGATTTCGGGTATCGATCCCGCGACCATCTCAATCATCATCAGCAATCTCGAATCCGGCGGCATCGTCCGTCGCGACACCGAGGCGCCGACCGGGCGCGCCGGTCGGCCGACCACGGCGCTCAGCCTCGATCCCCGTGCCGGCTATCTCGCCGGCATCGGCGTCGAGCCCGATGCCATCCGCATCCTGATCTCGACGATCGACGGCGCTGCCTGCAGCGATCTCGTCGTGCCCGGCAGCACCTCTCCCGAGGATGCGATCACCGCCGTGCGGGGCGGCATAACCGCCGCCCTGCGCTCGCTGCGGGCGCCGCGCAGCACGCTGCTCGCCGTCGGCGTTGCGGTACCGGCGCTGGTTACCACCGGCGGCCGTGTCGTGTTCGCCCCGAATATCGGCTGGCGCGACCTCGATCTGGCCGGCACGCTCACGGCACGGATCAAAGTCCCCGTCCGCGTCGAAAACGACGTCAAGGCCGCGGCCCTTGCCGAGCATCTGTTCGGTGCCAGCCGCGACATTGCCGATTTCATCTATGTGATGGGCCGATCCGGCATCGGCGGCGGCCTCTACCTGATGGGCGAGCTCTATCGCGGCCCGCACGGGCTCGCCGGTGAAATCGGCCACATGAAAATCGTTCCCGGCGGGCGTCCGTGCGGCTGCGGCGGGCGTGGCTGCTTCGAGGCCTATGTGTCCGAACGCGCGATCCTGGGCGATCTTGCCGCCCGCGGCCATCGCGCGGCCGATGTCGCGGCGGCGCGCCAGGCCTGCGAGGCCGGCGATGCGGTGGCGCGGTCGGTCATGGCCGAAGCCGGCCGTCATCTCGGCCTTGGCCTTGCGAACCTGATCAATATCATCAGCCCGCGCCGGATCGTGCTCGGGGGCAGCCTCGCGCAGCTCGCGCCATTCCTGCTGCCCGCGGCGATGGAAACCCTGGAAGCCAACGCACTCGCCGCGATCTACCGCGATGTCGAGATCGTCGTGTCCGAAATGAGCGCCACCGCGGCGTCGATGGGCGGCATCGCGCTGGCGCTGCAGCAGTTTCTCGATGATCCGCCGGTTCGCCTCGATCGCGCGCGACCCATGATCGCGTCGTGAACGATCGCCCGGATAATCAGTCATGCCGCACGCGCGCATGCCGTTTCCCGTTGCCTCCCGATACCGGCGCCATTCTTGTGCGCCGTGACTCTTACAAATTACTGTCAAGCATTCCGGTTAAGTCACCGACGGTCAAGCAAAAATAGCCGGATTACCGGGGCGGCGAACTAACCCGCGACCAGTGTTGCAGATTTGCAAAGCTCCCGGTGCGCCAGGAGTTCGTTGATAAAACGCATCGAATAAGTCTAAATCTCTGATTTTTCGCTTGAAACGGAATGTTGCTGCATTGCAACGCGAAGCACGCGCCCGCCAGCACCTTTCGGGTTTCCACAAACCCGAAAGGTGCGGTCAGCTCTCTTGCGCGGCCGACTCGCCCGACCGGATCGCCCCTTCGATGGTCGAGGGCAAGCCTGTCGCGGTATAGTCGCCGGCGAGTTTCAGGTTAGCGAGTGCGGTGCGTGTGCCGGGCCGCCGGGCAAGCTGCGCCGGCGTTGCGGCAAAGGTCGCGCGTTTTTCCTTTACCACCCGATAGGGCGGCATTGTCCGCGGCAGCCCGAAACCACGCCGGAGATCAGCCCAGACCTCGGCGGCGAGTTCGTCCGTGTCCTGCCCGAGCCGGTCATTGGCCGCGCTGATCGTGACCGACACGACCTCCGATTTCTCGAACACCCATTCAGCGGTGCCGCCGATCAGCCCGTAGAACCCGGCCGGCCCCGGAGCGATTCCAGCGCGGAAATGCAGGTTGACGATCGCCTCGTGCATCTGCGGCACCGCGAGCCCGGGCAGCAGTTCGGCCGCGACCCAGGGCGGCGTCGCCAGTATGACCGCATCCTCCACGCCGATGATCTCATCGACATTCGGGCCGGCGAGGCCGCTCACCCGCCCATCCGCCATCGTCAGCCCGGCAATGCGCGCGCCGAACCGCAATTCGGCACCGCGTGCGCGCAGATAGGCGAGGGCGGGATCGACGAAGCTCTCCGAAAGCCCGACCTCCGGCATGCGCGGCATGGTCGCCGCACCGCCGCGCGCGAGGCTCTCCCGCACCACGGCCGCGAGCGGTGCTGCGGAGGCGATGTCCGGTTTGGTATTGAGGGCGGCGATCGCCAGCGGTTCGAGCAGCCGTTCATACAGCGTGCCGAGTCCGCCCAGCATTCCGGCGACGAGGTCATCTTGTCCGGCACGCTCCAGCCGGCGGAGTGCGAGATAGTCAAGCGGATTCGTCCCCGGCACCCGCCAGTCCCGGCGCAGCACCCACCAGGGCAGCTTTCCGTGGTTCAGCCGTAGCGTCCAGGCCTGGCCCGAGGCGAGATCGATGAACGGAAACAGCGGCCGGTCCGGCCCGGTCAACGTGTCCTCCGCGCCGATCCGGCGCAGATAGGCCATGGTGTTGCGGTTGCCCGACAGCAGCAGGTGATTACCGTTGTCGATCCGGCAGCCGAGGGCGGCGTCGTCATAGGAGCGGCAGCGCCCCCCCGCCCATTTCGCCGCCTCGTAGAGCACGACCTGCCGTCCCTGCGCGGCAAGGGCGGTCGCGGCGGACAGTCCTGCCATGCCGGCGCCGATCACATGGACGCGGCTCATCGTCGCCGGTCGGTCCGGATGATAAGCTCGGCGGCAAGGCGCAGCTTGCGCCAGGCGGGCAGGCTCGGCCGACGCTCGGGATGGGCGAAGCCCGACAAGCGCATCACGCCGAGCAGCGGCCGATAGGCGTCCGCCATCATGCGCGCCGGCAGCACCGCGCGGCGATCGCAGCCGCGCATCGCGGCCTCGGCCTCGGCGAAATGCTGCTCCGCCAGCCCGGCGATCTTGGCCATCGCCCGCTTCAGTCCCGGATCGGCCAGCAGCGTTGCCGGATCGGCGGCCGCCCCCGCGGCCTCCAGCGCCTCGCGCGGCAGATAGATCCGTCCCCGCGCGGCATCCTCGCCGACATCGCGCAGGATGTTGGTCAGTTGCAGGGCCCGGCCGAGATGATGCGCGACCCTGTCGCCCTGGGCCGAAACCTCGCCGAACACCCGGATCGACAGCCGCCCCACCGCCGAAGCCACGCGGTCGCAATAAAGATCGAGCATGGCCATGTCGGGTGCGATGATCGGCGCGCCGGCATCCATCTCCATCCCGTCGATGATCGCGTGGAAATCCTCCCGCCGCAGCGCGTAGCGCAGCGAGGCATCGCGCAGCAGGCGGGTGACCGCGTCATCCCCGCCCTCCGGTAGCGCGTCGATCCGCCGGCGCCAGGCATCCAGCCCGTCGCGCTTTGTGGCGAGCGGCGCCTCCTCGTCGGCGATGTCGTCCACCACCCGGCAGAAGGTGTAGATCGCATACATCGCGGTGCGGCGCGGCGCCGGCAGCACGCTCATGCCACGATAGAACGAGGTGCCGGCGGCGCGCGTGGCGGCGGCAACGGTCGCGGCATCCTCGGCGAAAAGAGTGGGATCGGGCGTCATCAACATCACAGAAGCAACATCACACAAGCAATATCATACAAGCCTGGCCAGCCCGGCGAGCACGGCGCCCGCGGCATCGCGCCGGAGCAGCTTCACCCGCCCGGCCAGCGGGTCTTCATTCGATAGCCGGCGATGCAGCCGGCGGGCGAGGCCGACGATGATCGCGGTCTCGATCCGCAGCCCGCGCGCCATCACGAAGCCCGGCAGATGCGCCGCCTTCGCGTTCAGCTCCGCCGTCCTTTGCAGCATCGCGTCGAACACCGAGCGCAGCGCCGGCGGTGTCGCCGCGGCGGTGACGGCATCCGGCCCGAGCCCGACCGCCTGCAACCAGTCGCCCGGGATGTATGACCGGTCGAGAGCGTTGAAATCCTTCGCGCAATCCTGAAGGTGGTTGAGCACCTGCAGGCTGGCGCACAGCGCATCGGAGGCCGGCCAGCTCTGCCTTCCCTCGCCGTGCAGGTCGAGCACGTAGCGGCCGACAGGTGCCGCCGAGTATCGGCAATACTGCATCAGCTCGTCCCAGCTCGCATAGCGCGTCTTGGTTGCATCCTGCCGGAACGCGACCAGCAATTCGCGGGCATGGACGGAATCGACCTTTGTCGCCGCCAGGCTCTCGCGCAGCCGCGCGGCCGAGGGGGAACGCGCCGGATCGTCGCCATCCAGCACCGCCTCCATCGCGTCGAGCCGGGCGATCTTTTCCGCCGGCGCCAGATCGGGATGATCGGCGATGTCGTCGGCATTGCGGGCGAAGGCGTAATAGGCATGCACATGCCGGCGCAGCCCGGCGCGGATCAGCCAGGAGCCGACCGGAAAATTCTCATCGCCCCGGTCCTTGCCCGACGCCTGCTCGATGCTCGCGGCTTCACTCATCCGCCGGTACCGTAATCGCGGTTCTTCCAGGCCGCGCCGGTGCCCCGCCAGTATCGCAGGGCAGAAGCGAACGTCGCCTCCATATAGACCAGCGCGATCAGCGGCAGCGCCAGCGCCCAGTACCAGCCGCGGCCGTAGCGCCGCAGCGTCGGCTGGTAGCTCAGCACCGCGAGCAGGGAGGCGATCAGCCCGCACAGCGCAGCGTCTTCGTCACCGGAGAAAAGCGCGATCGGCGGCACGAGCCACACGATCGCGAGGCCCACCAGCGTCAAGGCGAGCAGCAGCGCAGAATAGCGCAACTGGGTGAAGGCGGTGCGCGAGATCATCGCCCGGATATCGGCAAGCCGCCGATAGGGGCGGATCGAGCGGGCGAGGCCGGAATGCCCGAGGAACACGGCACCGCCGCGCTTGATCCGGCTCGCCAGTGTCACGTCGTCGATCAGCGCGCCGCGCATCTGCGTGAGGCCGCCGGCCCGCTCCAGCGCATCGCGCCGGATCAGCACCGTGCCGCCGGCCGCCGCGGCGGTGCCATCGAGCGGGTCGTTCACCCGTGCAAACGGGTAGAGCATCTGGAAGAAATACACGAAGGCGGGAACCAGCGCGCGCTCGGCCGCGCTCTCGCAGTTCAGCCGCACCATTTCGGAGACCATGTCGAGCCGCGCGCCGCGCTCCGGCCTTGCCAGCCGGGCCACCAGCGTCGCGAGGTGCCGCGGATCGTGAACGATATCGGCATCGGTGAACAGCAATACCGGCGCCGTGCCTTGCGCCACGCCTTGCTCCAGCGCCCAGAGCTTGCCCGACCAGCCGGCCGGCTTGTCGCCGCCGCGCAGCAGCACGAAACGCTGATCGCCCTCGGCCGCCCGCGCGGCGATGTCGCCGGTGCCATCGGTGCTGCCGTCATCCACCAGGATCACCCGGAATTTCCCGTCATACTCCTGCGCGAGCAGCGAGCGCACCACCGGCGCGATGGTCTCCGCCTCGTCGCGCGCTGGCACGACGATGTCCACCGGCACCGTTGCCGCCGGAAGCGCTGGGGCGAGTTCCGGCCCGCTCTGCCAGAACTGCCCATGCAGCAGATAGAGATAGATCCACGCCAGCAGCGCCAGCACCGCAACGAAGGTCATGAAGCCGCTCCCGCGGGGTCGAAGGCGAGGCTCGGCAGCTTGCCGCGCCGGCAGAAATCGGCCAGCGCATCGCGCATTGCCGCCTCTGCCGGGCGGGCGCGATAGCCAAGCTCCCGCCGTGCCTTGTCCGAAGAATAGAACATCCGCTTGCGCGCCATCGTCAGCATGTCGCGTGTCATCAGCGGCTCGTGGCCCGAGATCCGCGCCCAGGCCTCCATGAGGGCGGCGACCGGCATCAGCGGGCCGATCGGCAGCTTCACCCGTGGCGGCGGCTTGCCGGCCAACCGGGTGATCATCCGCCCGATCTCGGAGAGCATCAGGTTCTCGCCGCCGAGGATATAGCTCTCGCCGCGCCGCCCATGCGCCAGCGCGAGCAGATGGCCCTCGGCCACATCATCCACATGCACGATGTTCATCCCGGTCTCGACATAGGCCGGCATGTGGCCCCGCGCCGCGTCCAGCACCATGCGGCCGGTCGGGGTCGGCTTGATGTCGCCCGGCCCGACCGGGGCGGCCGGGTTGACGATGACGATATCCAGCCCTTCGCCGACGAGACGCTTCACCGCCAGCTCGGCCTCGTATTTCGAGCGTTTGTAGGGGCCGACATGATCCTCCGCCGCATGCGGCGTCGCCTCGTCGGCCGGGCTGCCATCCTTGGTCAGGCCAAGTGCGGCGACGCTGCTGGTATAGACCATGCGACCCGCCCCGGCAGCTTGCGCCGCGCGGAACAGGGCAATGGTACCGTCGATGTTCACCGCCCGCATCGCCGCCGGATCGGGTACGTAGAGACGATAGTCCGCGGCCACGTGAAACACGTGCGCGCAGCCCTCGACCGCCCGGGCGAGCGACGCTGGATCGGTGAGGTCGCCGACCACTCGTTCGCCTGGCACCTCCGCGAGGTTGCTCATGTCGCTGGACGCGCGATGCAGCA
This sequence comes from Acidiphilium sp. 20-67-58, assembly GCF_002255515.1. Taxonomy (NCBI): domain Bacteria; kingdom Pseudomonadati; phylum Pseudomonadota; class Alphaproteobacteria; order Acetobacterales; family Acidocellaceae; genus Acidiphilium; species Acidiphilium sp. 20-67-58. The sequence goes on from NZ_NCAS01000004.1 coordinate 16,062, forward strand.
GCCGCAGCCGGGTCCCCTGTCGCGCCAGCGCCCGCGCCACGGCCGCGCCGACGAAGCCGGTCGCGCCGGTCACCAGAACCGGCCGGTCGTCGGCGGGGCGGGCAGAAGCTGCGGAAGGGAAGGAAGAATCGTTGCTCATGCCTGCCATCAAGAAAGCCTACCAAGGCCATACTTGATCGGCCGCGCCGAAGCAAAGTGCCGCTCGCAACGACAGACGATACCCCAAACCGCAACAATCTGCTAAGGGGGCGCGATTGGGCGGTCCACGAGCCGCCGCCACCTGCCGATTTTTATCCCGCCGGGAGTGCGAGAAACCAGTGCTGCGATCACCATCTGCCCAGCCTTCCATGCGGAGCCCGCGCGCGTGATCCGCCGCCTTGGCATCTGGCCCACGGTCTTTGGCCTGGTCGGGCTGCTGCTGTTCACCGGCACCATCGCCTGGTTCGGTTGGGGCGATGTGGCCCACGCGCTCGAACGGGTCAGCCTCTCGGGCTTCGCCGCCTATCTCGGGGTGCAGATGGTGATCATCGCCGGGCTGGCCGTGGCCTGGCGCCTGTTGCTGCGCCGCCGCCACGGCGGCAGCTTTCTCCTGCTCTACTGGGGCCGGATGGTGCGGGACTCGGCCGGCGAATTCCTGCCCTTCTCGCATGTCGGCGGCTTCGTGATCGGCGGCCGGGCGATCGCCCTCGGCGGCGTTGCCTTCGCCGACGCGGCGGCCTCGACCCTGGCGGACGTGACGCTGGAATTCCTCGCCGAGCTGGTGTTCGTCGCCATCGGCGTGGTCCTGCTGATCGCGCTGGTGCCGCACAGCGACCTCGTATGGCCGATGAGCATCGGGCTCGGCGTCGCGTTCGCCGCCGGCGCGATCTTCCTGCTGATGCAGAAGGGCATGAGCCGCCTGTTCCGTGGCCTCGCGATGCGGATTGCCGGCCAGTCCGCCGATGCCGCTTCCATCGGGATCGGTCGGCTGCAAGCGGCGCTGGATGCGATCTATGCCCGCCGCCGCCGCCTGGTCGCCGCCTCGTCGATGCACCTGCTGTGCTGGTTCGGCACCGGCATCGCCTCCTTCGTCGCCTTCCGCGCCCTCGGCCAGAACATCTCCCTCCGCGATGCCCTCGTGATCGAGGCGCTGCTGCACGCGATCCTCTCGACCGGTTTCTTCATCCCCGGCCGCCTCGGCGTGCAGGAAGCGGCCTACACGCTGCTCGGCGCCGTGTTCGGCATCCCGCCGGACATCGCGCTCTCGGTCTCGCTGCTGCGGCGCGCGCGCGACCTCGTCATCGCGGTGCCCGTCCTGCTCGCCTGGCAGGGGATCGAAGCACGCCGGCTGCAACCGGTCTCCGGCGAACTGCGCTGACCGGCGGGCTTGTCCGCCACGGCGCGCCGTCCCATGTCCTGAACTGCATCCACCAGGAGGATACCCGCCCATGCATCTGATCGGCTTCATCATTCTCGGCCTGATCGCCGGCTGGATCGCGAGCCATATCGTCGACAACGCCGGCAAGGGCCCGGTTCTCGACATGGTGCTCGGCATCGTCGGCGCGCTGGTCGGTGGGCAGATCTTCATCACCCTCGGTTTCGCGCCGGGCGGCGGATTTCTCTACAGCCTGTTCGTCTCCGTGGTCGGCGCGGTGATCGTGCTGGTCGCCTATCACGCGCTGCTGGGCCGCCGCCGGCTGTGATTTTCCTGTTCAATACAATCTGAAGTTGTTATATCCTCCGCGCCATGCTGGCGCGGAACGAACATATCGCAGACCGGCCAATGGGCAGGCTCGTCCGGCTCGACGGTCTGCGCGGCGTGCTCGCGATCTATGTCACAGCGGGTCACATGATCCCGTTCTTGCCATTGCCGCCGCTTGCCATGCGCCTCGCCCAAGCGTTAGCCAGTCACGGTCTTGCCGCGGTTGAGCTGTTCTTTGCCCTGTCGGGGCTGGTGATTGTGCAATCCCTCGCGCGGTTCGGCGGAGATCGGCGGCGATTCCTCGCGGCGCGGGCGCGGCGGCTGCTGCCGGTCTATCTCGTCGTGCTGGCCGGCGCCGCGGTGCTGATGCTCGCGGCCGGCTCGCCCTACGGCGCCATGAACTGGATCGCGCCGCATGCTCCAGCGCGGGCGATCTGGCCCGCGGGTCCGCCACCGCATCCCGGTCTCGAAGTGCTGGCCCATCTTGCCTTTGTGCATGGCGCGCTTCCGCATGCGGCGCTGCCCGATGCGCCCTATGCCCTGCTCGGCCCGGCCTGGAGCCTCTCCACCGAATGGCAGTTCTACGCTGCGATCGCCATCTTCGCCTGCGGGTTCGACGGCAGCGATCGCGCGCTCGTGCGCCTCGCCCTCAGCTTCGTTGCGCTGGCGGTGCTCGCCAGACTCTACGCTTCCTGCGTGCCGCTGCCCTGGCGTTTCAGCCGGGCGTTTCTGCCGAACGAAGCCGTCTATTTCGCCCTCGGCATCGCCGCCGCGCGATTCTGGCAGGGCGGGCGCGCAGGGGAGGGGGCCGGGCGTTTTTTCGCAGCCCTCCTGATCGTCGCAATGGCGCTCGGCGCCACGCATGGTGCGGGCTGGGGCAGGGTGGCGAAAGCCCTGCCGCCGCTCGGCTGGGCGGCGGCGATCGCGGCGCAGCGCTTTCCTGCCTCGCGGCCGCTCCGGCCGCTGGCACGCGCCCTCGGTGCCCGCCCGATCCTGTGGCTCGGGCTGGTCTCCTACCCGCTTTATCTGGTCAACGAACCCCTCGGCCGGGCGCTGGCGCTCCTGCTCGGCCCCCGGCTTGCGGGTCATCCCACCCTGTTCGGCCTGCTCTGGGGCGGAGCGACGCTTATCGGCTCGCTTCTCCTCGCCGCAATACTGCATTACGGAATCGAGCGCTCCCCGCCGGCCCGGCGGCGACGGGTCACCCCGCCGGTTGCGGTGCCGGCAGCAGGGGAGGCGTAGGCGCCGCGGTGCCGTGCCGCACCCAGCCGAGCGAGCCGATGGCGGCGCATTTGCGGCATGTCGGCTGCCAGGCCTCGTGCTCGGTCTCGCAGGATTTGCAGATCCAGGCACCCTTGCCGCCGCTCTGCCGTTCGTGCCGCTCGGCTTCGCCGGTCAGCCTCGCTGCGCGGGCGGTGCGCGCCAGCAGGGCCTCGCTCTCGGGATGTCCCGGATTGACCGCCGCCAGCCGTGCCGCGGCAGCGGCTCGCTCCAGCGGCGCGCTTATCTCCGCGAGCCACGCCTCGCCAAGATCGGGATGCGGGGCAAGGCGCCATCCGCGCTTCAAGACCCGCTTGGCCCGCCACGTCTGCCCGGCCTTCGCCCGCGCCTGATATAAAGCCATATAAGCTTCCGGGAGTTCCGGCGCCGCGCGCACCGCCTCCCGCGCCCAGTCGATCGCGAGCGGCTCGCCGCCGGCCTCGCGCGATGCCATGATGGCCAGCGCCGCGCGCGCCGGCGCATCGGTCGCAAGCCGCGCCGCCTCGCCGAACCGGCCCTGCCCCAGCGCGATCCGCACGCGCTGTTCGCGCAGCCAGCCCGAACGCGGATAGGACGCGGCGGCCTTGCGCGCCCGCTCGGCGGCAAGTGCGAGCCCATCCTCGTCGTCCTGTGGCAGCGGCCGCGCGGTCAGCAGGCCGCGCCAGCCGAGAAACCCGGCATCGCCATGTTTGGCGAGGTCGGCGAACAGCGTCTCCGCCGTCGTCGCATCGCCACTCTGCCGTGCCGTTTCAGCACTCACGTAAAGCGGCAGCGGCGCATCGGGCGCGTGGCGCCGCGCCGTTCGCGCATGACCGGAGGCCGCGCCGATATCGCCGGCGGCAAGGGCTGCGAGAGCGCGCAGCGAGGCGGCGTCGGCGGCGTCACGCCGCGCCCGGCTCCGCTTCGCCGCCACCCGCCGGGGCAGGCCAAGTGCGCCGCGCAGCAGGCCCAGCGCCACGATCGCCACCGCGACCAGAAACACCAGCAGCAGGATCGCCACCGGCGTCGACGCGCTGGCGGCATAGCTGCCGATCTCCACCGTGACATGCCCCTGCAGGCTGGCGAGATACCAGGCGACGCCGAGCAGGACGATCGCGACGAGGCCGAAGCGGAAGGCGCGCAGCATCAGCCCTTCTCCGCCATCGCGGCCAGCGCTGTTCGTGCCGCGAGCAGGCCGGCGGCCTCGTCCGTCCAGGGCTTCATCGCCGTCGCAGCTTTCGGCGGCAGCTTCGCGAGGTCATTCACCGCAGTACCGAGATCATCGCGCGCCAGCGCCGTCCGCGCCTTGCCCAGAACGCCCTCGGCCGGGCTGCCGACCAGAACCGTATCGCCATGCCGCAAGGTCACGAGGCTTTCCACCCGCGCGGTCGCCCGTTGCCAGAACCCGCCTTGCTGCGCCGCGTCGCCAGCGGCGTCGGAAGCTGCCCCGGCATAGGTCGCGAAGCTCGCCTTCAGGCCGGCAAGGGTCGGCGGCTTCGCCGTGGCATAGATGGCAAGCGCCGCCGGCGCGCCGGGAATCTCGCCGAGCGGCAGGCCGTTCTGCAGGTTCAGGCTCGCCTGCGCGAGCAGCGCGAGGGTCTTCGCCTTCGTCACCAGCGCCGGCAGGTCGCCGCTCTGCTGGCGCAGCCGCGTCACCGCCGCATGATCGGCGAGGGTGGTGGTCGAGAGTGCCGCGATGCTCGTCTCGATCTTGCCGATCCGGGCCGCGAGATCGGCGGGCAGGGCCGGTGCGGGTGTGGCGGGCGCCGGCTTGTTCTCGGCTGCGGCAACGCTTGCGAGTTTCTGCTCAAGCGTCGCGACCCGGCCGCGCAGCGCGCCGATCCGCGTCGAGAGCTGGTCGATCCGGGCCGATTGCCCCGCCGCGCCGAGCTGGGCGCGGAACAGGAAGAGTTCGCCGCCCGCAAGCAACAGGATCGCGACCGCCGCAAGGCCGATGGCCTTGCGCTGGTTCCGGGGCGAGGCCGCCGCATCCGGTGCTGCCGCTGGTTCGGCAGCCTGGGGCTCAGGCGCTGCGGCTGGCGCCGGATCGGCGGTGGCGGAGAACTCGGGCGGGGTGTGATTCGGGTCGTGCTCGCTCATGGCAACAAGGGTAACATGTGATCCTGATCGGGTGAAACCGCGCTGCGGATCTCGCGAAATGGAAGGCGGGAGAGCGGGGCTGCCGCCGCCGGGCTGATCGCCACGCCAATCGCGCCGGCCAGCGCCCGGTCGAGCCCGGCCTCGGTGACGAGGGCGGCGAAACTGCGCGCGCTCGCGGGCGAAAATACCATCACCCGGTCGACCTCGCCGGCTTCGAGCGCTGCCCGCGCCGCCGTGTCGAGCTCTCGGGCCGGGCGCGAGCGGTAAACCACACGGCGAGTCACCCGGAAGCCGCGGCGGCGCAGATCGGCGGCGAGGCCCAGGCTGTGCCCCGCGCCACAGGCCAGCAACAGCCGCGCGCCGGGGTCGAGCTGCGCGCCCACCAGCTCCGCCAGTTCCTGCGCCGTTCCCGCGGCGCTGGCAACGGATATGAACCCGGCGGCGCGCGCCCGCGCGGCGGTGGCATCGCCCACCGCGAATAGCGGCACGGCGCGCAGGGCTGGCGGCAATCCGGGCAGCGCCTGCGCGCTCGCGACCACAATGGCGTCCACCAACGGCGGCAGCGCCGCCGGCAGCGCCTCGATCTCGAGGCAGGGGGCGAGAACCGGAACATGACCTGCCGCCCGCAGGGCGGCGGCGGTGGAGCTGCCGCCGGGTTCGGGGCGGGTCACCAATACGGTAAGCGGACCAGTTGCGCCGGTCTCAGTCAAGAAAGATGTCGGACGGGCTGTCGCGCCGCAGCGAGGCGCCGAGTTCCGCACCCAGCCGCACCGCGTCGGCAGCGTTCGCCGTCTCGCTGCGCTTGAGCAGGAAACTGCCATCCGGTCGCGCGGTGAGTCCGGTCAGATGCAGGTTGCCATCCGGCAGCAGCCGCGCATATCCGCCGATCGGCGTCCGGCAGGAGCCGTCCAGTGCGGCGAGCAGCGCCCGCTCCGCCTTGGAAACCGCCTTCGCCTCGTGGTTCTCGATCGCGGCGAGCAGTTCGGCGAGCCGCGTATCCGCCGCGCGAACCGTGATCCCGACGATTCCCTGGCAGGCCGCCGGCACCATCGCCTCCGGGTCGACCGCCGCACTCACCTCTTCCTCGAAGCCGAGGCGCCGCAGCCCGGCGAGGGCAAGCAGCGTTGCATCGAACGTGCCATTGCGCGCCGCGTCGAGCCGGGTGCGGACATTGCCGCGCAGCAGGCCGATCTGCAGGTCGGGCCGCGCATGCAGCAGCTGCGCCTGCCGCCGCACCGACGAGGTGCCGACCCGCGCGCCCATCGGCAGGCTCGCCCAGATGTCGCCCACCTTCGCCGCGCCTAATCCATCGGCGAGGATCAACGCGTCGCGGGCGTCCTCGCGCTTCATCGTGCAGGCGAGGATGATGCCATCGGGCAGGGTGGTTTCCAGGTCCTTGAGGCTGTGCACCGCGAAATCGATTCGCCCGTCCAGCAGCGCCTCGTGGATTTCCTTGGCGAACAATCCCTTGCCGCCGATCTCGGCGAGCGGACGGTCGGTCACCCGGTCGCCGGTCGTGCTGATGATCTCGGGGGCGAAGGCATCCGGCGCGAATCCAAGCGCGGGGCAGATCTCGCGCAGCGCGGCGAGGAACATGTCGGTCTGCCGAACGGCGAGCGGCGATCCCCGCGTGCCTACCCGCAGGGGCAGGCGGCGGCCGGAATGGGGGGCGACCTTGCCGCCCGACGAGCTTTCCTGGTGCATCTCCTCTGCTTAAAAGGAACGGGATGGAAAGAAAAGCCGCAAGTTTCGCCGGGTTCGGCCCCGACTCGCTCGTTCTCGGGATCGAAAGCTCGTGCGACGAGACCGCCTGCGCCGTGCTAGACGGTGCGGGGCGGATCCGCGCCGAATTCGTCGCCAGCCAGATCGCCGATCACGCGCCGTTTGGCGGCGTGGTTCCCGAAATCGCCGCGCGCGCGCATCTCGCCCTCCTGCCGGACATGATCCGCCGCGCGCTGGCCGCTTCCGGCACCGCGCCATCCGGCCTTGCCGCGATCGCCGCGACCGCCGGGCCCGGCCTGATCGGCGGCCTCATCGTCGGCGCCAACACCGCGCGCGGCATGGCCCTGGCGGCCAACGTGCCCTTCCTCGCGATCAATCATCTCGAGGCCCATGCGCTCACCGCCCGCCTGCCGGATGCAGGCGGCACCAAGCCGGATTTCCCCTATCTGCTGCTGCTCGTCTCCGGCGGGCACACGGCGCTGATCGCGGTCGAGGGGGTGGGGCGCTACCGCCGGCTCGGCACCACGCTGGACGATGCCGCCGGCGAGGCGTTCGACAAGGTGGCGAAACTGCTCGGCCTGCCCTATCCCGGCGGCCCCGCGCTGGAACGCCTCGCCGCCGAGGGGCGGGACGGGCAGTTCAGCCTGCCGCGCCCCATGCTGGGCCGGCCGGGCTGCGATTTTTCCTTCTCCGGCCTGAAGACCGCCGTCGCCCAGCTCATCGCCCGCCAGAAGGAGGGCGAATTGCCGCACGATTTCGCCGCCGATCTCGCCCGCGCCTTCCAGGCCGCGGTGGTCGCCGCCCTGGCCGACCGGCTGCGCCATGCCCTCGCCATGCTGCCGGGTGCGACAGCGGTCGTCGTCGCTGGCGGGGTCGCCGCCAACAAGGCGGTGCGCGCCGCGCTGGGCAGCGTCGCGGCCGAGGCCGGCCTGCCGCTCGCGGCGCCGCCGCTCCGCCTCTGCACCGACAATGCGGTCATGGTCGCCTGGGCGGCGATCGAGCGCCTGCGCGCCGGTGGCGGCGCCGATCCGCTCGGCGCGCGCTGCCGGCCGCGCTGGCCGCTCGAACAGGCGCGGGAGATGCAGATCGCCGGCTGACCGGCCCTCATTCCGCCGGCATGGTTGCCAGCCGCCGCGCCCGGCGCCGGCCGAACCCGGTGACCGCGAGATAGATCACCGGCGTGGTGTAGAGCGTCAGCGCCTGGCAGACGATCAGCCCGCCAATCACCGCGATGCCCAGCGGCCGGCGCAGCTGCTCGCCGGTGCCGACCGCGAAGGCCAGCGGCAGGGCGCCGAGGGCCGCGGCCAGCGTCGTCATCATGATCGGCCGGAACCGCTCGAGGCAGGCGGCGCGGATCGCCTCGGCCGGCGTCATGCCGTGCTCGCGCTCGGCGTTCAGCGCGAAATCCACCAGCAGGATGCCGTTCTTCTTGACGATCCCCATCAGCAGGAAAATGCCGATGATGCCGATGACCGAGAGCGGCGTGCCGGTGAGGAGCAGCGCCAGCAGCGCGCCGACGCCGGCGGAGGGCAGCGTCGAGAGGATCGTCAGCGGCTGTACCAGGCTCTCGTAGAGCACGCCGAGCACGATATAGATCGCGACCAAAGCGGCGAGGATGAGCAACGGCTCGGTGCTCAGCGATTGCAGGAAATAGCGCGCGTTGCCGCCGAAGCTGATCTTCACCTCGGCTGGCAGCGGCAGTTCGCCGATCGCCTGCTTCACCGCCGCGATCGCCTGGCCGAGCGATGCGCCCTTGGCGACGTTGAAGCTGATCGTCCCGGCCGGCAGCCCGTCGAGATGGGTGACGGAGAGCGGTGCCGTGCTCCGCACGTCATGTGCGACAGCGGCGAGCGGCACCGGCCCGTTCGTGCCGGCGACATAGACGTGCTGCAGGTCCACGGGCGAGCGATCGAGGCCTTCGGGCACTTTCAGGATCACGGAATACTGGTTCTGCGCCTCGTAGATCCGTGAAATCTGCCGTTGCGCGAAGGCGTTCTGCAAGGCGCCGTCGATCGCCGCGATCGAGACGCCGAGCCGCGCCGCCGCCTTGCGGTCGATCGCGACGGTGATCTCGGTCTGTGCCTTGTCCTGGTCGGTCGAGACATTGCCGATCTGCTTCAGCGTGCGCAGTTTCCGCTCGATCTCGGCGGTGACATCGGCAAGCCCGGTGAGCGAGGGATCGACGATCGAGAAACTGTATTCCCCGCCATTCGACTGGCCGCCGAAAAACAGGTCCTGCGCCACGAACATCGTGGTGGAGATTCCGGGAATGCGCGCCAGCCGTGCCTGCAACTGCCGCAACACCACCTGCGCCGAGGCGCCGCGCTGCGACAGCGGCTTGAGCTGGATGAACATGTGGCCCCGGTTGGCGGTGGAAAATCCGTTGGCCACACCGATGCGCGAGCTGACCGCCTCGACCGCCGGATTGGCGAGAATGATCGTGACGACACGCCCCTCCAGCCGTTTCATCCGCGAGAACGACACGTCGGATGGTGCGATCGTATGGCCGATGATCAGCCCCGAATCCTGCTCGGGAATGAACGCCTTCGGCACCCTGACATAGAGAAACACCGTGAGTGCGACAGTGAGGGCGAAGCTCGCGAGCATCAGCCAGCGATGCGCCAGCGCCCAGTCGAGGCTGCGCGCATACGCATCGAGACTGCGGCGATAGAGCCGGTCGATCGCGCGGGCCGGCCCTGAATCGCGCCCCGCCTTCGGCGTCCGCCCCATGAACCGCCCGCAGATCATCGGCGTCACCGTCAGCGAGATGACGCCCGAAATCAGGATCGCGATCGAGAGCGTCATCGCGAATTCGTAGAACAGGTCGCCGATGATGCCGCCCATCAGCGTCAGCGGCAGGAACACGACCACGAGCGAGGCGGTGATCGAGACGACGGTGAAGCCGATCTGCCGCGCCCCCAGCAGCGCGGCCTCGATGCCGGTGAGCCCGCGCTCGTGCTGGGTGACGATGTTCTCGATCATCACGATCGCGTCGTCGACCACGAAGCCGACGCAGACGGTCAGTGCGAGCAGCGAAAAATTGTCGAGCGTGAAGCCGAGCGCCCACATCGCCGCCACGGTTCCGGCGAGCGAGAGCGGCACGGTGATGCCGGCGGCGATCGTCGGCGTCAGCCGCCGCATGAACAGCGTTACCACCACCAGCACCAGCATGATGGTGATCAGCAGCGTGATCTGGATGTCGGCGACGCTGGCGCGGATCGTCGTCGTGCGGTCGTTCAGGATCGACAGCTTTACCGAAGGCGGTAGCCAGGTGCGGATGTCCGGCAGTAATTTCCGGATCCCCTCCACCGTGCGGATGATATTGGCGTCGGCGGTCTTGGTGATCTCGATGGTGATCGCCGGCCTGCCATTGGCCGTGGCCGAAAGCTGCGTGTTGGCGACGCCGTCGATCACCGAGGCGACGTCGGACAGGCGCAGAATCGCGCCGGAGGCCGATTTCAGCACGATGTCGCGATATTGCGCGGCGGTCGAGATCTGCCCGTTGGCCACGAGCGTCCAGGCCCGGTGCGGCCCCTCGATCACGCCGAGCGGCTCGGTCGCATTGGCGCTGCGCACCGCGTTGTAGACATCGGCGCTGGTCAGCCCGGCGGCGGCCAGCGCCTGCGGATGCAGCCGGATCCGCACCGCCGGCGACCCGCCGCCATAGATGCCGACCTGCGCCACCCCCGGCACCTGCGCCAGCCGCTGGTCCAGCACCGTATCGGCAACGTTGTAAATCTGCCCGAGGCTCATCGTCTCCGAGGTGAGCGCCAGCGTCATCACCGGGCGCGAGGCCGGGTTGAATTCCTTGTAATAGGGCCGCCGCGGCATCGAGGAGGGCAGGTCGGGCAGAGCCGCGTTGATCGCGGCCTGCACCGCATGGGCATAGACGCTGATATCCGGCCCCGGATTGAACAGCACGATAACCGATGTCGACCCCACCGAGTTCTGCGAGCGGATGTCGTTCAGTCCCGGAATCGTGCCGAGCGCGTGTTCGAGCGGGGCGGCGACGGTGCTCGCCATCACCGCCGGCGACGCCCCCGGGTCGGATGCGAAGACGACGATGGCCGGAATCGGAATGCTCGGCACCGGTGCCACCGGCAGCCGCAGGTAGGACATGATCCCGGCGATCAGGATGCCGAGGGCGAGCAGCGTGGTGCCGATCGGCCGCCGGATGAAGATCGCCGAGACGTTCACCGCCTAGTCCGCCGGATCGGGTTGCGCCGCCGGCTCTCCCCGCCGCGCCGGCCGCAGCCGGTCCATCGCGAGATAGATCACCGGTGTCGTGAACAGCGTGAGCAGCTGGCTGACCAGCAGGCCGCCGATGATGGTGATGCCGAGCGGCGCGCGCAGCTCGGCGCCGGCGCCGCCCTCAAGCACCAGCGGCACGGCGCCGAGCAGGGCCGCCATCGTCGTCATCATGATCGGGCGGAACCGCAGGATCGCCGCCTCGGTGATCGCCGCTTCCGGGCTCAGCCCCCGCGTGCGCTCGGCCTCGATCGCGAAATCGACCATGATGATGCCGTTCTTCTTCACGATGCCCATCAGCAGCACGATGCCGACCAGCGCCACCAGGGTGAAATCCGCGCCGAACAGCATCAGCGCGAGCAGCGCGCCGATCCCGGCCGAGGGCAGGGTGGACAGGATCGTCACCGGATGGATCGTGCTTTCATAGAGCACGCCGAGCACGATGTAGATGACGACGAGGGCGGCGAAAATCAGCCACGGCTCCTGCGCGAGCGAGGTTTCGAACGCCGCCGCCGCCCCCGAAAACTGGCCGCTCACCGTATCCGGCACGCCGAGCGTCCGCTCCGCCCCGCGAATCGCACTCTCGGCGGCGCCGAGCGATGCGCCCTTCGCGAGGTTGAAGCTGAGCGTGACCGAGGGGAACTGGTCTTCCCTGGTGATCGCGAGCGGGCCGTAGCGCTGGTCGATCTTTGCCACCTCCAGCAGCGGCACCTCGCCTGCGACACTCGTGCTGGCGCTGCCCGCAGCCCCCGTGCTCGTGGTGCTGGTGCCGCTCACCGACCCGCCGGGGCCGAGCGATGCTGCCGAGGTGCTGGCCGAAAGACTGCCGGTCGGCACGTAGAGGCTGGCGAGCGCCTGCGGCGAGCGCGCATAGGCGGGATCGACGCCGAGCACCACCCGATACTGCGCATTCTGCGCATAGATCGTGCTGACCTGCCGCTGCCCGAACGCGTCGTAGAGCGTCGCCTCGATCGTCGCCATCGAGATGCCGAGCCGCGCCGCGGCGGTGCGGTTGACGTCGATATAGGTCTCCAGCCCCTGGTTCTGCTGGTCGCTGGCGAGGTCGGTGATCTGCGGCAGTGCCGCGAGGGCGGCCCGGATCTTCGGCGCCCAGGCGTCAAGCTCCGCCTGGTCGGCATCGGTGAGCGTGTATTGGTATTGCGTCGGCGAGACGCGCGAGGAAAGGGTGATGTCCTGCACCGGCTGCATGTAGGCGTGCAGCCCCGGAATCCCGGCGAGACGCGCCTGCAACCGCGCCATCACCGTGCCGATCCCTGCGCGCTGGCCGATCGGCTTGAGCGTGATGCCGAGCCGGCCGGTATTCGGCGTCGGGTTGGTCAGGCCGGAGCCGAGCTGCGAGGTGACGCCGGCGACCGCGGGGTCGGTGCGGATCGCGCGGATCGCCTGATCCTGCAACCGGCTCATCGCGCCGAGCGAAATGCTCTGCGCGCCCTGCGTCACGGCGACGATCGCGCCGGTATCCTCCTGCGGCAGCAGCGCCTTGGGGATGATCGCGAACAGGATCCCCGTGGCTACCACCGTCGCGGCGAAAGTGGCGAGCATCAGCCGCTGGTGCCGCAGGCTCCAGGCGAGGCCGGCGCGGTAGCGCTCCCGCACGCTCGCCAGCGCCGCCTCCGCCGCGCGCGCGATCCGCCCCGGCTGCGCGGCCTCGGCGCCGCGCAGGAGCCGCGCGCTCATCATCGGCGTCAGCGTGAGCGACACCACCGCCGAAATCACCACCGCGATCGACAGCGTCACCGCGAATTCCGAGAACAGCCGTCCGATCACGCCGGGCATGAACAGCAGCGGAATGAACACCGCGACCAGCGAGACGGTGAGCGAGACGATGGTGAAGCCGATCTGCGCGCTGCCGAGATAGGCGGCCCGCAGCGGCGATTCGCCCTCTTCGATGAAGCGGACGATGTTCTCGATCATCACGATCGCGTCGTCGACCACGAAGCCTGAGGCGACGGTGAGCGCCATCAGCGAGAGATTGTCGAGCTGGAAACCGAGCTCGTTCATCACCGCGAAGGTCGCGACGATCGAGAGCGGCAGCGCCACCGCCGGCACCAGCACCGCGCGCGGACTGGGCAGGAACAGGAAGATCACCAGCACCACGAGAAGCGCCGCGGTGATCAGCGTGATCTGCACGTCGCGCACCGAGGCGCGGATCGTCCCCGTCCGGTCGGCGACGACCTTCACATCGATCCCCGGCGGCATCGCCGCGCGCAGCCCCGCCAGCGCCGTGCGTACATCCGCGACCGTGCTGACGATGTTCGCCCCCGGCTGGCGCTGGATATCGAGCACCACCGCCGGCGTGCCGTCGTAGCTGGCGCTCTGCAGGTCGTTCTCGAGGCCCGCACTCACCGTTCCCACCGCCGAAAGCCGCACCGGCGCGCCCTTGCGATAGGCGATGATCAGGTCGCGATACTGCGCCGGCACGGTGATCTGGTCGTTGGCGCCGATCGTGTAGGCCTGGTTATGCCCATCCAGCGCCCCCTTGGCGCCGGACTGGTTGGCATTGGCGATGGCGTTGCGCACATCCTCGAGCGACACGCCATAGGCGGCGAGCCGTGCAGGGTTCACGTCGATGCGGATCGCCTTGGTCAGCCCACCCTCGACCGTCACCTTGCCCACCCCCTTCACCTGCGAGAGCTTGGGCACGAGGCGGGTCTGCGCCGCATCGGCAATCGCATCGAGCGGCAGCGTGCGCGAGGTCAGCGCCAGCGTCAGGATCGGTGCATCCGCCGGATTCACCTCCGAATAGGTCGGCGGATATTGCAGGTTCGGCGGCAGCGTGCCGGAGGCGGCGTTGATCGCGGCCTGCACGTCCTGGGCCGCCGTCGTCATCGGCATCGATAGGTCGAAGCGCAGCGTGATCGCGCTGGTCCCCTGGCTCGAGATCGAGCTCATCGCCGCGAGCCCGGCAATCTGCCCGAACTGCCGTTCGAGCGGTGCGGTCAGCAGTTTCGAGGCGGTATCCGGCGAGGCGCCGGGCAGCTTGGTCACCACCTGGATCGTCGGAAAATCGACCTGCGGCAGCGAGGAGACCGGCAGCGCCCGATAGCCCAGCGCGCCGATCAGCAGCAATGCGATCGCGAGCAGCGACGTCGCGACCGGCCGGGCGATGAACGGGGCGGAAATGTTCACGGCGCGCCGGCGGGACCCGTGACGACATGGATCGCCGAGCCGCCCTTGAGGCGCGAATTGCCCTCGGTCACCACCTCATCGCCGGCGGCAAGCCCGCCGGTGATGACAACGGCGTTCGCCGTCTGCTCGCCGAGCGTCACCTTACGCTCCTCCACAGTGAGTGCGCCGCCTTGCTTGGCCGGTTGTTTCACGAGAAACACGAAACTGCCCGCGGGGCCCTGCTGCACCGCGACCGGCGGCACCGTCACCGCACCGGCGATCGTCCGCACCAGCGTGCGGACATTCACGTAAGCGCCGGGCCAGAGCGTGAGATCGGGATTGGCGAACGTGCCCTTGAGCGTCAGTGTGCCGGTGCTGGCGTTGACCGTGTTGTCGAGCACAGCGAGGGTGCCGCGGTCGAGCAGCGTGGCGGTCTGCGGGTCACCCTCCGCGGTCGCGAGCAGGTCGACCTTGCCGCGCTTCATCGCGGCGACGATCTGCGGCAGGTCCTGCTGCGGCAGGCTGAACTGCACCGAAATCGGCTGCAGCGTGTTGATCACCACGATGCCGCCGGCCGTATTCGGGCCGATGATATTGCCCGCGTTCACCTGCAATATGCCTGTGCGGCCGGAAATCGGCGCGGTGATCCGCGTATAGCCGAGATTGATCCGGTCGGTCTCGATGCTGGCCTCGTCCTGCTTGACCAGCGCGCGATCTTCCGCGGCGGTGGCCAGCGCCGTCGCCGCCTGCAATTTCGAGGTGTAGTTCTGCCTGACCAGCGAGGCGTATTGCCGCGCCTGCATCTCCGCATTGGCAAGGCTCGCCTTGTCCTGCGCGAGCTTCGCCTCCGCCTGGTCGAGGGCCGCGCGATAGGGCGCCGGGTCGATCTCGGCGAGAACATCGCCCCGCTTCACGAACTGGCCCTGGGTGAACAGGATGCGGGTGAGCGGGCCGGTGATCATCGGCTGCACCGTCACCGTGTGATAGGCGACGACGGTGCCGAGCGCATCGAGATAGACGGGCACGTCCTCCCGCATCGCCTTCGCCACCTTCACCGGGATCGCGGTCGCGGCAAAGCGGTGCTGGGGTTTCCCGCGGTGCCCAAGCCGATACGCCACTGCGCCGGCAAGGGCGAGCGCCGCCAGCCCGAAAATGATCCGTCCGCGCCGTTTCGCCATTGTCAGTGATCCTTGCCGGCACCGGCCGTCCAGCCGCCGCCCATCGCCTTGTACAGATTGACCGCGGCATCGAGCCGGGTGAGCCGTGCCGTCACCAGCGTCGTCTCGTCGGATAGCAGGGTCTGTTCGGCGTTCAGCACCGTGCCGATATCGACCACGCCGGCCCTGAGCTGCGCCTTCGCCCCGTCGAGCGCGGCGCGGGCACGCGCCACGGCAACCCGCTGCAACGCTTCCTGCTCGGTCGCATAGCGCAGCGCGGTCATCGCGGTCTCGACATCGCTGAAGGCCTGCACCACCGCCTGCTCGTATTTCGCGACGTCTTCCCGATAGGTCGCGCGGCTCACCCGCAACTGCCCGGTCAGCGCGCCGCCCTCGAAGATCGGCTGGGCGATCGATGTTGCCGCCGAAATCAGCGTCGAGCCGGGGGCGAAGAGCAGGTTCAGCGCCTTGCTCTGCCAGCCGCCCGAGCCGGTTAGCGTGATCGATGGGAAGAACGCGGCGATGGCACCGCGGACATTGGCATTGGCGGCGATCAGCGTGGCCTGCGCCGCCGCGATGTCGGGCCGCCGCGTCAGCAGCCCCGCCGGCAGCCCCGGCGCCAGCGCCGGGACGTGCAGCGCGCCGAGCAAGCCGCCATGAACGCGGAGGAACTCGGGCGCCTGCCCGGTGAGAATCCCGAGGCCGATCGCTTCCTGGCGCAGCTGCGAGACGAGGTTGGGAATGTTCGCCCGCTCGGCGGCGACCAGCGCTGCCTGCTGCGCCACGCTCGGCGCATCGACGATGCCGGCCTGCAATTCCGCCTGCAACTGCGCGAGCAGGCCTTCGGCGGCCTTGAGATTGCGCTGGGCGATGCCGAGCTGGTCCTGATCGGCCAGCACCTGGAAATAGACGGTGGCGACCGAGGCCTCGGCGGTCAGCGCCACCGTCGCGGCATTGAATTCCGCTGCCGCCGCGTTCGCCTGCGCCGCGCGCAGCGCATCGTAGTTTCTGCCCCAGAAATCGAGCTGGTAGGAGGCCTGGAACGTGGCGGTGAAGCTGCGCGTATCCACTGTCCGCAGCCCGCGCGCGGTGCTTGCCTGCGCCTGCTGGAACGATCCGCTGCCGCTTGCCGTGATCGCCGGCAGCAGCGGCGCGCCGGCGATCTGCGCCTGCGCGTTCGCCGCCTCGAGCTGGTCGATCGCCTCGATCACCGAGAAGTTATGCGCTTTTGCGGCCGTCACCAGCCGGTCAAGCTCCGGCGAGCCGAAATGCCGCCACCATCCCGGTTTCGGCCAGGCCGGCTTCGCCTCAGCCGAAGCGGCGAAGCTGGCGGGAACCGGGGTTTTCGGCGGGTGAAAGGCCGGGCCGACGGCGCATCCGGCAAGACCCAGCGGCAGCAGGGCGGCCGCGGCGAGGCTAGCGAGCCTCATGCAGCCTCCGGTCGTCCTGTCACGCGCCTGCCGCCTTTCCGCGCCCGCATGGGCGCATGCATGTGTGTCCGGCAGCAGAAATCTGGATGTCCAGCGCACGTTTCAAGATCTCCGGCGCCGGTCCGCGGTCAGGGACGCCAGGTCAGCGACGACGGCGGCGGCGAGGCGGGATCATACTCGATCCACGTGCCGTTGGTCAGTGACTGTCCGGTCAGTGCGAGGATGAACGCCCAATGGCTGACCACGATGGTCTCGCGCCAGTCCGGCCGGGCCGCCATCGCGCTGCGGAAGCGGTTGGCGCGTTCGATCACGGCGGCTTCGGATTCCGTCCGCCCCGGCCACCATTGCTGCGGCAGATGGGCGAAATCGTGCTCCGGAAACCGCGCGGCGAGGCGATCCGGCGGACTGCCGATATCGCAGGTGAAGTGGAACCGCTCGCGTATATCCGGTGAGATCTCCACATCGAGGCGGCGCTGCGCGAGCATCGGCGCCGCCGTCTGCAAGGTGCGCGTGTAGGGCGAGACGATGAGCCGCCGCAGCGGCCGCGCCGCAAGTGCGGCGGCGGCTGCGGCGGCCTGCGCATGCCCCTGCTCCGTCAGGCCGGGATCCTCGATTCCCGGGTCCTGCCGCGTTGCCGTGAAATGGAGATTGAACTCGCTCTGGCCGTGACGAAGCAGGATCATGGGCGTGTCGATACCCCGAGCCGGCGGCTTCGGCAAACCGCCGCTCCCTCCCGCCGCGGTTGCGGGCGCGGCGCGCTCGGCCTATCACGAGGGGAGGGGCCTCGCCCGCATAAACAGGTGTCGTTGTCGTCATGCATACCGGATTCCCCGTCGATATCGTCCTTCTCGCGCTGGTCGCGGGCTTCCTCGTGCTGCGCCTGCGCAGCGTGCTGGGCCGCCGCACCGGGTTCGAGCGGCCGCCGATGCCCGAGCCCAACGCCGGCGGCGGCGCGCCGCGCCCCGTTGGCCCGCCGGTGATCGACGGCGTTGCCGAGCCGTCCCGCCCCGCGCGTCCGGTTCCGGCCTCGCATACGGTCGTCGGCCAGGCGCTCGCCCGCATCGCCGCCGCCGAGCGGGGCTTCGATCCGGTCCGCTTTCTCGAAACGGCCGAGGGCAGCTTCCGCCGCGTCGTGCTTGCCTTCGCCGCCGGCAATCTCGCCGTGCTGCGGTCGCTGCTGACGCCGGCCGTGCTGGCCACGTTCGAGCAGGCGATCACCGCGCGCAACGCGGCCGGCGAAACCCAGCACACCGAAATCCTCCGCGTCATCGAGACCACGATCGACGAGGCGGACATCATCGGCGGCGAGGCGGTCATCGTCGTGCGCTTCGTCTCCGACCAGCAGAACTTCACGCGCGACGGCCAGGGCCAGGTGATCGCCGGCACCGAATCGATGACCGAGATGATCGATCTCTGGACCTTCGAGAAGCAGCTCGGCGCCGCCGACCCGACATGGCGGCTCGCCGCGGCGCGCAGCGGCTGAACCATGCGCGCTCTCCTGTCGCGTCATGCTCCGGCGTGCCTCGCCGCCCTCCTTCTGCTCGCCGGCTGTGCCCTGCCGCGCCCCGGCGGGCAGGATAGCGCCGCTTCCGGCCTGTCCCGCGTTGCCTACAGCGCGCTGCCGGGCTGGAGCGTGAATGAAGCCGTCGCCGGCCTGCCGGCGTTCCAGCGCTCCTGCAAGGTGATCTCGGTGATGCCGGTCGACCAGGCGCTGGGCGGTGCTGGCCTTGCGGACACGCTCGGCGGCAAGGCCGGCGACTGGCGCGCCGCCTGCGCCGCCGCGACGTCGGTGCCGCCAGATGACGCGGCAGCGGCGCAGAGCTTCTTCCAGACCTGGCTCGTGCCCTATGCCGCCTCCGGCACCACCCGCATCACCGGCTATTACGAGCCGGTCTATCCCGGTTCGGAAATCCGCGAAGACGGCTATGTCGTGCCGATCTATGCCCGCCCGCGCGACCTGGTGGACGCCAATCTTTCCGCCTTCCGCGACACGACGGGCAAGCGGCGTATCGTCGGTCGGCTGCGCTACGGTACCATGGTTCCCTATTACAGCCGCGCCCAGATCGAGGGCGGTGCGATCCGCCGCCTCGCCAAGGTCGTGGCCTGGGTGAAGAACCCGGTCGATGCCTACATGATCCAGCTCCAGGGCGCGGCCCGGCTGCGCCTGCCGGATGGCACGCTGATCGATCTCGGGTTCGATGGCACCAATGGGCGTGTCTACACGCCGATCGGCAAGCTGATGGTGGAGAAGGGGTATCTAAAGCCTGACGATGTCTCGATCACCTCGATCCGCGCCTGGCTGCTCGCCCATCCCACAGCCGCGCGCGGGTTGATGGACGCCAACAGGAACTACGTGTTCTTCAAGCGGATCCGTGGCGTGCCGGATGGTCTCGGCACGCCGGGCGCGCTCGACGTGCCGCTGGCACCGGAAGGCTCGGCGGCGGTCGACGCGAAGACGATCCCGCTCGGCGCACCGGTCTTCATCGCCACCAAAACGCTCGCCCGCCTGACCACAGCGCAGGATGTCGATGTCGGCGCGCACGGCACCTCGGCGCTGCAGATCTTCTTCGGCCTTGGCAGCAAGGCCGCGGCGCGGGCCAGCGCCGAGGCCGAAACCGGCCGCATCTTCGTCCTCCTGCCCCGGCAGGCCGCCACATCGTCATCCGCCAAGGGAGCGTCCTCATGAGTGAAGCCGCCGCGGCGCGCCCGCGCGTCGCCCTCTTTGTCACCTGTCTCGCCGATCTCTACCGGCCGAGCGTCGGCTTCGCCGCCATCCGCCTGCTCGAAGCGGCCGGCTGCACGGTCGAGGTGCCGCGGGCGCAGACCTGCTGCGGCCAGCCCGCCTACAATTCGGGCGATCATGAAACCGCCCGCGCCCTGGCCGAAGGCCTGCTCACCGCGCTCGCCGGCTACGACTATGTCGTCGCCCCCTCCGGCTCCTGTGCCGGCATGCTCCGCAAGCACATGCCCGGCCTGTTCGAGGCCGACCCCGACCTGCGCTTCAAGGCCGACGAGATCGCCGCGAAAACCTTCGAGCTGACCAGTTTCCTTGTCGACGTGATGGGATTTGCCGGGCTCGATGTCGCCCTGCCGCAGCGCGCCACTTATCATGATTCCTGCGCCGGGCTGCGCGAACTCGGCGTCAAGGAGCAGCCCCGTGCGCTGCTCTCCCGCGTCGGGGGGCTGGAACTCGTCGAGATGGACACGCCCGAGGTCTGCTGCGGCTTCGGCGGCACGTTCTGCGTCAAGCATCCCGACATCTCGGCCCGCATGGTGTCGGACAAGACGGCCGATATCGTGTCCACCGGTGCGGACCTGCTGCTTGCCGGCGATCTCGGTTGCCTGCTGAACATGGCCGGCCGCCTGACGCGCGAGGGCAAGCCGGTCGCCGTGCGCCACGTCGCCGAGGTGCTTGCCGGCATGACCGGCGAGGTGCCGCCGATCGGTCGTGGCCGGGACGGGAGCGCCGCTTGAGCGAAAGCGCGGCTCCGCACGGCACGCCCGGCGAGAAGCTCCGTCTCGCCGGCCTGATTGGCGTGCTCGGCGTCGTCTACGGCGATATCGGCACCTCGCCGCTCTACGCGGTGCAGACCAGCCTGAGCTATTTCTCGACCAAAAATTCCCTCGAACCCGACGTGTTCGGCGTGCTGTCGCTGATCTTCTGGGCGCTGGTCATCACCGTCACCATCAAATACGTCCTGCTGATCATGCGCGCCGACAACGAGGGCGAGGGCGGCACACTCTCGCTGATGGCGCTCGCCCAGCGCGTCACCCAGTCCGACCGGACGAAATGGATCGTCGGCATCATCGGCATCTGCGGTGCCGGCCTCTTCTTCGGCGACGGCACGATCACCCCGGCCATCTCGGTGCTTTCCGCCGTCGAGGGCATGGAGGTGGTCTCGCCCGGGCTCAAGGAATTCGTCCTGCCCGTCGCCATCGCGGTGATCCTGGTGCTGTTCGTCGTCCAGCGCTTCGGCACGGCGCGAGTCGGCAGCGCCTTCGGCCCGATCATGGCGCTGTGGTTCGGCGTGCTCGGCCTGCTCGGCCTGCACCAGATCATCCAGCATCCCTTCGTGCTGCAGGCGCTGATCCCGATCTATGGTTTCGAGTTCATCGTCAGGCACGATTTCCTCGCCTTCATCGCACTCGGCTCGGTTGTCCTCGCGGTGACGGGGGCGGAGGCCCTCTACGCCGACATGGGGCATTTCGGCGCGAAGCCGATCCGCGTGTCCTGGCTGTTCTTCGTCCTGCCCTGCCTGCTGCTCAACTATTTCGGCCAGGGTGCGCTCGTCATCCGCGATCCGCATGCGGTGACCAACCCGTTCTTCGTCATGGTGCCCCATGCGCTGCGCGGTCCGATGGTCGTCCTCGCGATGATGGCCACCGTGATCGCCAGCCAGGCCGTGATCTCGGGGGCCTATTCGGTCGCCCGCCAGTGCATCCAGCTCGGCCTGCTGCCGCGCATGCCGATCCGCTACACCAACGAGACCGAGCAGGGGCAGATCTATGTCCCGCCGGTCAACAGCTTCCTGTTCGTCATCGTCGTGCTGCTGGTGCTCGGCTTCGGCTCATCCGCCGCGCTGGCCTCGGCCTACGGGATCGCCGTCACCGGCACCTTCCTGTGCGACAACGCGCTCGCCGCCTTCGTCTTCTGCCGGCATTTCAACTGGCCGCTCCGCCGCACCGTGCTGGTGTTTGGCGCGATCGGCCTGGTCGATTTCGCCTTCTTCAGCTCCAACGTGCTGAAAGTGTTCGATGGTGGCTGGGTGCCGCTCGCCATCGGCTTCAGCCTCATCACCATCATGACCACCTGGCGCCGCGGCCGCGCCCTGCTGTATCAGCGCTGGCAGCAGGACAGCCTGCCGCTCGCCTCCTTCCTCGGCCGGCTGCCGCAATCGCGCATCGTCCGGGTTCCCGGGGTCGCGGTCTTCCTGACCGGCAACCCCGAATACACACCCTCCTCGCTGCTGCATAACCTCAAGCATAACAAGGTGCTGCACGAGACCGTGGTATTCGTGACCGTGCGCAATCCCGGCGTGCCCTTCGTGGGCGATGCAAGGCGCGCCAAGATCGAGGAACTCTCAGCGGGGGTCTATCGCGTGCTGCTCTCCTTCGGGTTCATGGAAAGCCCCAACATTCCCCGCGCGCTCGACCTGCTGCGCGAGCGCGGCCTGCCCTTCAGCCCGATGCAGATCAGCTATTTCCTCGGCCGCGAGACCATCGTCGCCGCGACCGTGCCCAAGCTCGGCTTCATCCGCCGGGCGATCTTCCTGTTCATGCTGCGCAACGCGATCTCGGCCACCGAATTCTTCAAGATCCCGTCCGATCGCGTCGTGGAACTCGGCGTGCGGATCGCCATCTGACGGGCATGGCCGCCGCCATTCCCCGCGCCGTCGCTGCCGATGGTACCGAACTGCATCTCGTGCCGCTGTCGCCGCCCCGGCTGCCGCGGGTGCAGAAGCGCGATCTCGAACAGGCCTGGGAAGCAGCACATTCCGCCGCTCGCGCCGGCGCCGAAGGGCCGCGCCGCGGCTTCCGCTTCGCCGGCGGCCCCGATGTCGTGCTGCGCGACCGCGACGCCAGGGTCTGGGCCTCCTCGGTCGACCGTATTGCCGATCTCTCGACGGCGCATGGCATCTCCGTCTGCCTGCGGCTGCTCGGCCTCGTCGCCCTGCTCGCGCAGGGGGGATGGGCTGCGCGGTTCGTGCGGCTCGATCAGGGCAGCGCCGAGCTGGACGGCGCGCTGCTCGGCGCGGCCGCCCGCACCGTCTTGACCGATACGGGGGCTCTCGACGAGAACGCCCTGCGCGCGCAACTGCTGCCGTGCCAATCCGAGGAACAACCGCCATGCCGCGCCCGATCCTGACCCTCGCCCTGCTGAGCCTGCCGCTCGCCGCCTGCACCTTCGGCGCGCCGCCGCCCGCCTCGCCGGCCGAGCGAGCCGACATCGCCGCCTGCACCCAGCAGGCAAATGCCTATGACCGGACACACAACTACGCCTATCTCTCCCGCACCGACCAGTTCGCCACCCCGTTCCAGGGCACGCCCGATGCCGCGGCGTCCTATGATCGCCTGGCCCGGGTCCACGCCCGCCGTGACATGATCGCCCGCTGCGTGCGCAACGCCAATCCGGCTTATGTCGGTGGCGGTGCTGCCCTGCCGGAGCCGAAAATCATCGGCCCTTCGAGCTGAGTGCCCCGCGCCGCCCGATCGGCTGACCCGGCGCTACCCGCACGGGCGGTTTCATCGGACGGCGGATCGGTCTAGAGCACTTTCCGATCCATCCGGATTGGATGGAGTTCTCTACTACATTGATAAACAGAGCATCATCCGGTCAGATGGTTCCATCTGATCCGGTGATGCTCTAGTGTCCTGCCCGGCATCGAACCACGCGCCGATTGCGCGTGGGGTGCCCTGCCGGCCGAAGGAGACGCGATGAAGCCGCTTGGCTATTCCATCGTCAACCGCTTCGATCCCGACGCCCTGTTCGCGCCGAAATCCGTGCTGCTCTCGGGGGCAGGGACGGCGTTGGGCGAGGCTTTGGGCAACGCGCTGGCGGCAGGCGGCTTTCCCGGCCGGATCGTGCGTCCCGGCGAGGATGAGGGCGG
Source organism: Acidiphilium sp. 20-67-58 (assembly GCF_002255515.1). Lineage (NCBI taxonomy): Bacteria > Pseudomonadati > Pseudomonadota > Alphaproteobacteria > Acetobacterales > Acidocellaceae > Acidiphilium > Acidiphilium sp. 20-67-58. The sequence continues at coordinate 39,376 of NZ_NCAS01000004.1, forward strand.
TGTCGATCTCGCCCTGATCGCCGATCCCCCGGAAGCGGTTCCCGGAATCATCGCCGGCCTTGCCGGCCGCGTCCGCGGCGCGGCGGTGGTCTATGCCGCGGTCGAAGGGCTGCGCGAGATCGCGCTCGCTGCCAGGGTACGGGTCATCGGCCCGCGCTCGTTCGGCATCGCCGCGCCCGCCGCGCGGCTCAACGCGTTGCGCAGCCACATGCCGCCCCCGCCCGGCCGCGTCGCGCTGCTCGGCCAGTCCCCGGCGCTGGCGCGCGCGGTGATCGACTGGGCGGCGCCCAACGGCATCGGCTTTTCCCATGTCGTCGGCATCGGCGGCAATGCGGATATCGGCTTCGGCCGGGTGCTGGATCATCTCGCGCGCGACCCCGGTACCGGCCCGATCCTGATGGAAATCGCCGGGCTGCGCGACCCGCGGCTGTTCCTCTCGGCCGCCCGCGCGGCGGCACGCCTGCGCCCGATCGTCGCCATCGTTCCCGGCGCGCGACTCGATGATCCGAGCGGCATCGCGCTGGCCGGGTTCGAGGCCGCGCTGCGCCGCGCCGGCGTGCTGCTCACCACCAGCCTTGGCGAGTTCCTCGCCGCCGCCGAAACCCTTACCCGCGCCCGTCCCGCCCAGGGCGAGCGCCTCGCCATTCTCGGCAATAGCGAGGGCGCCTGCCGCCTTGCCGCCGACACGGCGCTCGCCGCCAGCATCGAGCTTGCCGTGCTGTCGGACGAAACCCGCCGGGTTCTTGGCCTGCTGCTGGGCGACCTGCCGCCTGCCTCTGGCCCGATCGCCCTGCCGGATACGCCCGGCACCCGCCTTGCCGATGTCGCGGCCATGCTCGCCGCGGCGCCCGAGGTGGGGGGCGTGCTCGTGATCCATGCCCCGTCCGGCCCGGAGGACGATGCCGCGATCGCCGGGCTGATCGCCTGTTCCGGCAGCATCAGGGCGCCGCTGCTGGCTGCCGTGCTCGGCGAGACCACCGCCGCCCCGCAGCGCCGCCGCCTGGCCGAGGCCGGGGTGGCCGCTTTCGCCACGCCGGAACGCGCGGTCGAAGGGTTCGGCGACCTGCTCCGCCACGCCGCCATCCGCGCTGCCGCCCGCGAGTTGCCGCCCTCCGCGGTGCTCGATGTCGCCCCCGACCGCACGGCCGTCCACGCCGCCTTGTCCCTCGCCCGCAATGGCGGCCGCACCGCCCTGCCGCAGGATGCGTGTTTCGCCATCCTGCGCGCCTATGGGATCGAAACCGCCGAAACCCGCATCGTCGACACGGCCGAGGATGTGGCGGCGGCGGCCTCGTCGCTCGGCTTTCCGGTGGTGGTAAAGGTCTCCCACCCCGATCTGGCGCAGCGTCGCCCCGAGGGCAGCGTCTCGCTCGACCTGCCGGACGCCGCCTCCGCCGCGGCCGCGGCCGCGCTGATCACCGCCCGCCTGCGCCGCCGGGGCGATTTCCCCGAGGGCGCGCGCTTCCTCGTCCAGCACCAGCTGCCGCGTGCGCGCGAACTGCGCATCCTGGTCGGCGAGCAGCCCTTTGTCGGCCCCACCATCGGCTTCGGCCCCGGCGGCGGCGATGCCACCGACGCCTCGCGCCTTGCTTTCGATCTCCCGCCGCTCAACCTGAAGCTCGCCGAGGGGCTGATCCGCCGCGCCGGCGGCAACGCGCTGCTCCGTCCCGCCCGCGGCATCGACGAGGCGGACCGCGCCGCAGTCGCCGGCACCCTCGTCCGCATCAGCCAGCTCGTGGTCGACTGGCCGGAAATCGAGCGCCTCGACATCGATCCGCTCTTCGCCACCGGCGCGGGAGTGGTGGCGGCCAATGTCCGGATCACCCTGCACGCGCCCGGCGAGCGGCGCGCGAAATTGCCGATCACCCCCTATCCCGCCCATCTCGCCCATACGCTGACGCTGAAGGGGCGGGTGTTCCAGATCCGCCCGATCCGCCCGGAAGACGCCGCCGCCCATCAGCGCCTGTTCACCCGCCTCGCGCCGGAGGATGTCCGCTTCCGCTTCTTCTCTGCCGTCCGCCAGCTCGCGCCCGAGCAGGTGGTGCGTCTCACCGAGGTCGATTACGGCCGTGAACTCGCCCTGATCGCGGTCGAGACCGCGACCGCCGAGACGGTCGGCGTCGCCCGCCTTGTCCGCTCCGATACCGACGGCACCGAGGGCGAATTCGCCATCCTCGTCGAGAGTGGCGCGAAGGGTGTCGGTCTCGGCTCGGTGCTGATGGGCGACCTGATCGACTGGGCGCGCGACGAGGGGGTGATCGACATGGTTGGCCAGGTCCTGGCCGACAACCACCCGATGCTCGCCTTCATCCGCCATCTCGGCTTCTCGATCGCCCATATTCCGGGCGAGGAGGATGTCGTGGAAGCAAGGCTGCGCCTCACCTGAGCGGGCGGGCTTGCCGCGCGCGCGGCGATCGCGTTGATAGAGATCATGAGCGATATCGCCCGCCCGTCATCGCCGGTCTCCAGCTTCCTGTCGCGTCCGAACGCCCCGGTCATCGTGCTGCTTGCGGTGACCGTGATCTGGGGCTGGACGTTCCTGCTTACCCGCCTGTCGCTGCCCTATATCGGCCCCTATGCCTTTGTCGGCTGGCGTTTCGGCGTCGCCGCACTCGCCGTCGTTCTGGTGACCCGCCCGCACCCGGCGAGCTTCACCCGGAGGGAGATCACGAGCGGCGTTACTATCGGCCTGATCCTCTTCCTCGGCTATGGCTTGCAGGCGGACGGGTTGCGCACCGTGGCGAGCGGCGAATCCGCCTTTCTCACCGCGCTCTACGTGCCGATGGTCCCGCTGCTCGAATTCCTGATCTTCCGCCGCCGCCCCGGCCTGTTCGCGCTCGCCGGCCTCGCGCTCGCCTTCGCCGGCCTCGTCCTCGTCTCGGGCATGACCGGCCTGTCGTTCGCCTTCGACCGCGGCCAGTGGCTCACCTTGGGCGGCGCGCTGGGGGCGGCACTCGAAATCGTGCTGATCGGCCACAGCGCCCTCACCGCCGATCCGCGCCGCATCGCCATTGTGCAGCTTGCCACCGTCAGCGTCATCTCCTTCGCCGTCGAGGCGGTGCGCGGCGGCATCATGATCACGACCCACGCCTTTCCCTTCGCGGCGATGACCGGCATGGGCCTCGCCACCGCCTTCGTCCTGGTCGCGCAGAACTGGGCGCAGCGCAGCATCCCCGCGAACCGCGCCACGTTGATCTACACGCTGGAGCCGGTCTGGGCCGGGCTTGTGGGTGCTGCCTTTGGCGAGATCTTCGCTTCCGCCCAGGTTCTCGGCGGCGTGCTGATCATCGCCAGCGTCGTGCTCAGCCAGTGGAAATCCTGAATCGGGCTCCGCAAAACGCAACAACCCGGCGCCACGCGGCGCCGGGTTTTCGGTTGACGATCCAGCTCTATCCTGTTGGTTGTCAAAGCATCTTTATCCGATCAGATATTTCCATCTGATCGGATGATGCTTCAGAGCACGTTCCGATCCATCCGGATCGGATGTCGTGCTCTGTCTTTTGGTTTATTAGAGCATCTTTATCCGATCAGATGTTTCCATCTGATCGGATGATGCTCTAACGCGTCGGCGTCGGCGGGTTGGTCGAATAGTCGTAGAAGCCGCGCCCGGTCTTGCGGCCGAGCCAGCCGGCCTCGACATAGTTCACCAGCAGCGGGCAGGGGCGATACTTGTCCTCGCCCAGCCCCGCATGCAGCACCCGCATCACCTCCAGCGCCACGTCGAGCCCGACGAGGTCGCACAGCGTCAGCGGTCCCATCGGGTGCCCGGCGCCGAGTTTCATGCCGTTGTCGATCGACACCACGTCGCCGATCCCCTCGTGCAGCGCGAACACCGCCTCGTTGAGCATCGGCACCAGGATGCGGTTGACGATGAAGCCCGGCATGTCCTGTGCCGCGATGGTGATCTTGCCCATCCGCTTCGCCAGGTCCTCGACCGCGGCAACCGTCGCATCCGAGGTCTCCAGCCCGCGTATCACCTCGACGAGCTTCATCATCGGCACCGGGTTGAAGAAATGCATGCCGACGAACCGCTCCGCCATCCCCGAGGCCCGGCCGAGCTTGGTGATCGAGATCGACGAGGTGTTGGAGGCGAGAATCGCGTGCGGTGCGAGATGCGGGATCACCTGCGCATAGACCGCGCGCTTGATCTCCTCGCGCTCCGGCACCGCCTCGATCACCATGTCGCATGCCGCAAAGGCGTCATGCGTCGTCATCGGCGAGACGCGGGCGAGGGCTGCCGCCTCGGACGCGGCGTCGATCGTGCCTTTCTGCACCTGGCGCTCGAGGTTCTTCCGCATGGTCGCCATGCTCTTCTCCAGCACCGCCTGCGCGGTGTCGACGAGCACGACATCGAGCCCGGACAGGGCGGCGACATGCGCGATGCCGTTGCCCATCGCGCCCGCGCCGAGCACACCGAGAGTCCTGATCTCCATCTGCATTTCCTTCCGATCGAAACAGAGGCCGGGCTAGCCTTTACGGCCGCCCGGCGCCTTGATGTCGCTCAAGCCCGCAGGGCTCAGCCGAGTTCCTTCTGCAACTCCGGCAGCAGGGTGAACAGGTCGCCCACCAGGCCGTAATCGGCGACCTGGAAGATCGGCGCGTCCTCGTCCTTGTTGATCGCGACGATCACCTTGGAATCCTTCATCCCAGCGAGATGCTGGATCGCGCCGGAAATGCCGACCGCCATGTAGAGATCCGGTGCCACGATCTTGCCGGTCTGCCCCACCTGGTAATCGTTCGGCACGAACCCGGCATCGACCGCCGCGCGCGAGGCGCCGACCGCGGCCCCCAGCCGGTCGGCGACCGGGTCGAGCAGCTTGCCGAAATTCTCGCCGTTCTGCATGCCGCGGCCGCCGGAAATCACGATCCGTGCCGCCGTCAGCTCCGGCCGCTCGCTCTTCGAAAGCTCGGCGCCGACGAAGCTCGATCCACCGGAATCCACCCCGGCCTCGATCGTCTCGATCGTCGCCGTCCCGCCTTCGGCCGGGGCCGGATCGAAGCTCGCCGCGCGCACGGTGATCAGCTTCTTCGCATCGGCGGATTTCACCGTCGCCATCGCGTTGCCGGCATAGATCGGGCGGACGAAGGTGTCGGCATCCACTACCCCGGCGATGTCGCTGATCGGCTGCACGTCGAGCAGGGCTGCGGCGCGGGGCATCACGTTCTTGCCGGTCGCGGTCGAGGCGGCAAGAACATGCGTGTAATTGCCGGCAAGTTTCACGATCAGGTCGGCCAGCGGCTCGGCCAGGGCGTGCGCCAGCGCCTTGCTGTCGGCGACCAGAACCTTGTCCACCCCGGCGATCGCGGCGGCTTCCTTCGCTGCGCCAGCCACGCCGTCGCCGGCAACCAGGGCATGCACCGTGCCGAGCTTCGCCGCCGCCGCAACCGCGCTGCGCGCCGGCTGCTTCACGTGTGCGCCGTCGTGCTCGATGAGAACCAGAACCTCTGCCATGATCAGATCACCTTCGCTTCGTTGCGCAGTTTCTCGACGAGCTCGGCCACCGAGCCGACCTTGACCCCGGCCTTGCGCTGCGGCGGCTCGGCCACTTTCAGCGTGGTCAGCCGCGGCGCCGGGTCGACGCCCAGATCTTCCGGCTTCACCGTCTCGATCGGTTTCTTGCGCGCTTTCATGATGTTCGGCAGCGAGGCGTAGCGCGGCTCGTTCAGCCGCAGATCCGCCGTCACCACCGCCGGCAGCTTCAGCGCGACCGTCTCCAGCCCGCCATCCACTTCGCGCGTCACCGTCACGGTGCCGTCGGCGATCGCGACCTTGCTGGCGAAAGTGCCCTGCGGCCAGCCGAGCAGGGCGGCGAGCATCTGGCCGGTGGCGTTCATGTCGTCGTCGATCGCCTGCTTGCCCATGATCACAAGATCGGTCTGCTCGCGCGCGACCAGCGCCTTGAGCATCTTCGCCACCGCCAGCGGTTGCAGCTCGGCCTCGGTCTCGACCAGGATGCCCCGGTCCGCCCCCATCGCCAGCGCCGTGCGGATCGTTTCCTGGCAGGCGCTCACGCCCATCGACACCGCGACGATCTCGGTTGCCACGCCCTTTTCCTTGAGCCGCACCGCTTCCTCGACCGCGATTTCATCGAACGGGTTCATCGACATCTTCACGCCCGCGAGTTCGACCCCGCTGCCATCCGATTTCACCCGGACCTTCACATTGTAATCAACCACACGCTTCACAGGCACCAGCAGCTTCATGGTCACTCCACAGGTTTGGCGTTTCGCGTCGCTGTTCTTTGCTGGATGATCTATGGGGCGTCGTTCGGCAAGTCAATCTTTGCGGATGCTTCCTGACGTTTGCGTCAAGGTTTTTGGCCCGGTTCCGGCGGCCCGATGCCGAACAGGTCGCGGATGAAACCTGGCGCCAGCGCCGAGACCGGGTTGACCATCACCCGCGGCGATCCGAACGGCCCGGCCACGGTGTAGCGCGCGGCGAACAGCCCGCCGCCTTTCTCCGGGCTGAACAGACGGCCGATCAGCGGAATCCGACCGGGCAGGGTGTTGAGTGCATAGGCGGGCACGATCGTGCCGGAGAGGTCGTAGTGCTTCCGCCCGAGATCGATTTGCCCCGTGGCGGTGAACCCGAGCGAGGGCGACCACGCCCGCGCCCCGCCGAGCGTCACGACCTGCCCGGCCATGGTGAACGGCGCGACCAGCCGGGTGAAGGCAAGTCCCGGCCCGGAGGTCGCCGCCGGCATGCCATAAATGGTCAGCGCCTGCAGCACTTTCGCGATCACCGGCGCCTCGGTCAGCCGGAAATCGCCGATGCCGAGGCGCCCTTTCATCATGCCGCCCTGCCGCGTCGCATCGAATGTCAGCGTGCCGTTCCTCACCCCGCTCGTGATGCCCGCCTCCGCGAGCAGCGCGCCGGCATCCGGCGCATCGAGCCGGAGTCGCGCCCCCCCTGGGCTGCGGTGATAGCTTAGCCGCGCGCGTCGCTGGGGCGCCTGTTCGAGCGTCGCGTCCAGCCCTGCGAGTCGCGCGCCGTTCCCCGTCGCGGCAATCTCCGCCGCCCCCGCTACCGGGGCCGGTGCGGCATGCAGGCGCAGATGGGCGAATCGCGCGCGCAGCTGCCAGGCCGGGCCGGGCGATGCGGGGCGAGATGCCGGGCGCGGAGCTTGGGCAGGGGGCGCGGCACCGGTGCCCGGCTGCGCGCGGGCGCGGGCGATCAGCCCGGCCAGATCGAGTGTGCCGCCGGCCAGCGAAACCCGCCACGGGCGGCCGGGGGCTGCCGGCGGCGTCAGCGTGCCGCTGGCCTGCAACGGGCCGAGCCGCGCCGCCTCGATGGCCAGGCGACCGGCCTGTCGCACCCCGTCGAACCGCAGGCCGGGTGCCGAAACATGCGCCGATTCCAGCCCGGCGAATGCGCCGCCGCCGAGCCCGATCCGCAGCGTCGCCCGGCCGGGCTGCCCCGCTGCCTTGCGCCAGCCGAAGCCGGGTGCGGCAAGAGTCGTGCCGGTCAGGTCGGCGCCGATATCCAGCACGCCGCCGCTTGCCCCGTCGCGATAGGTCACGGTGAGCGGCGCCGCCCCCGCCCGCCAGGCCGCAACCGGCAGGCCGAGTTGCGCCAGCGCATGCCGCGTGGCGTCGGCCTGCGCGACCAGCGTAAGCTGCCCGCCCGGCAGCGCCATGGACGCGGTGAAGCGCGTCGCGGTCGCCGCCACGCTTCCGCTGCCATGCAGCGCCAGATGGTGCGGATCGACCTCCAGTGCCGCGCTGCCGCCATCGAGCGCGAGCCCGGCGAAGGGCAGGGGCAGATGCAGCGCCGTGAGCCCCGCCGTTGCCCGGATCGTGATGTCCGAGAGGGCGAGCCGGCGGATCAGCGGCACCTTCGCCTCGATCCGCGCCGCCACCCGCCCGCTCGCCAGGTCCAGCCGCAATCGGCCGGTCTTCAGCCTGAGCGGCGGGCCGTGCAGCAGGGCCAGCGCATCGGCGAGCCCGCCGGCCGCATGGGCGTCGATGATCGCCGTCTGGTCGTGCCGGCTGAGCGTGGTGATCCGCATGTGTCCGCGCAGCGCAAGGCCGCCGAGCTGGCCCGCCGTCGCGTCGATGTCGAGCGCGTCATCGGCGGTGAAATGCAGCGTCCCGGCCAGCCCCGTCATCGGCGGCGCGCCGTGGAACCAGTCGAGCCGCACATTGCGCGCGGTGAAGCTGCCGGTTGCCGCCCCCGGTGCGAGCGCGCCGGTCGCGAGATCGAACATGGCGTGGAACCGCCCGTCCTGCGCCACCCCGGCGGTGATGTGCCGGGTGACATAGCGCCGCGCATCCTCCAGCAGGCCGGGCGGCCAGTCGCGGGGCAGGTCCGTGGCCTGGACCCGGTCGATCGCCGCATCGAGCGTGGTGGGCAGGGCGCCGCGCAGCGCGATCCGCCCATGCAGTCGCGCCACCGGTCCGGTCGCGCCGCTTGCCCCGGCAAGGCCGATCCGCGCATCCGTCAGCCGGACCGCATCCCGCGTGGCCACCGCGTGGGCCTGCAGACCGGTGAGCGGCAGCTGCCCGGTTCCCGCCGCGATGCTCCCGCGTCCCGCGCTGACGCCGAGATCGAGTTCCGGCGTCCGGAACTGCCCGACCGGCCACGAGGCCGCGACCATGACCGGCAGATCGACCGCTGCGAACGGGGAGCCGCGCCGGATCAGCCGCGCCGGGTCGAACGGCCCGAGCAGCGCCGTCACCCAACCCTTGCCGGCCTCGCCGACGATCGTCATCACCAGCGGGAGCGTCGTGCCGCCATTGCGGAAATCGGCCCGCGCGGTGCCGCTCATCCGCCCGCCCGGGCGGCGGGTGAAGACCAGCGCGCCGTCGTTCGCCGCAAGGCCTGGCAGCGCGCCCGCCGCCTCGATGGCGACATGCGCGCCGGTGATGCGGATGCGCCGCAGCCCGGCGAGGTCGAGACGGCCCGTCCGCGGCGATTGCGAAATCAGCGTCAGCAGCGCCCCGACCGCGACCGGCGGCGCTGCCAGCCCGGCCGGCTTCTGCAAGGCGGGGCGGAACACGATGGCGGGTTCGTGGGCGGCGATGCTGATCGGCGCGATCGCGCCGCGGATCAGCGCCGCAAGGCCGAGCCGGACCCGCAGCGTCGAGATCCGCGCCTTGACCGCCCCCGAGCGGTTGCGGATGACGATGTCGGCAAGGCGTAGGTCGATCGGCGCGCCGCCGCGCCGGAATCCTTCCCAGGCCAGGCCGGCGCGCCCCACCGTGACGGTCAGTCCCGGCTCGGCGGCATTCACCGCCGCGCCGATCCGCGCGGCGAGCGGCGGCAGGTCCACCGGCCCCTGGCCCAGCCGCCAGGCCGCGACCCCCAGCAGCAGCAGCGCGACCAGCGCCAACGTCCCCGCCAGCCGCGCGCCGTGATGGCCGACATGCCCGGCGACCCGCCCGGCTTGACGCAGCCGCCGCCTCATCGAACACTCCGGAACGCATGAACGAATTTCTGGCGCCGGCTCCCGGATTTCCGCCCCCCGCCGATACGCGCGCCGCCGCGTCGTTCGTCGCGGATTTCGTCGCCGTCGGCCCCGCCGCGCGGCGCTTCGCCGATGCGGCATCTGGCCGTGCCCTGCTCGACTGTCTCGGCGGCAATGCGCCGCATCTCGTCCATCTCGCCCTGCGCGAGCCCGATATCCCGCCGCGCGTGCTCGCCGAGGGCGCCGGCCCGGTGATGGAAGAGGCGCTGGCCCTGCTGCGCGATGCCGATCCGCTCGCCACCCGCGCCGCGATCGGCCGCACCCTGCGGCAGGCCAAGCGCCGTGCCGCACTGGCCATCGCGCTGGCCGACCTGTCCGGGGCCTGGAGCGTCGAGCAGGTCACCGCCGCCCTGTCCGACCTCGCGGATGCCAGCATCGGCCTCGCCCTGCGCCATCTGCTGCGTCACCTGCACGCGCGCGGCACCATCAGCCTGCCCGATCCGGCCGATCCCGAACGGGGAAGCCGCTTCGCCGTGCTCGGCATGGGCAAGCTCGGCGCGCGCGAGTTGAACTATTCGAGCGATATCGACCTCGTGCTGCTGTTCGATCCTTCATCTTCCGTTTACCGGGACGATTCGCAATCCGCCATGGCGCGTCTCGCGCGCGATCTCGTTCCGCTGCTCACCGAGCGCGATGCGGATGGCATGGTCTTCCGCGTCGATCTGCGCCTGCGCCCCGACCCCGCCGCCACCCCGCCGGTGGTCAGCCTCGCCGCCGCGCTCAGCTACTATGAAAGCCAGGGCCGCACCTGGGAGCGCGCCGCGTTTTCCAAGGCAAGGCCGGTCGCCGGCGACCGCGCGTTCGGCGCGTCCTTCCTCGAGCAGATCCGCCCGTTCATCTGGCGCCGCAATCTCGATTTTGCCGCTGTCGCCGAAATCCACGGGATGAAGCGGCGGATCGATCAGCGCCGGCGCGACGCCCCGGGCCGCATCGCCGGGCGCGACGTCAAGCTCGGCCGCGGCGGCATCCGCGAGATCGAGTTCATCGTGCAGACGCTGGAACTGGTCTGGGGCGGGCACGAGCCGGCGCTGCGTATCCCGGCGACGCTGCCGGCCCTGCGCGCGCTCGCCACCGCCGGCCACCTGCCGCGCGCCGCCGCGCGCGACCTCGCCGACGCCTATCGCGCGCTCCGCCAGGTCGAGCACCGGCTGCAGATGGTCGATGACCGCCAGACCCACACCCTGCCCGAGACCGAGGCCGGCCTCGCCCGTTTCGCGACCTTCATGAACATGCCGGACGCCGCGCGGTTTGCCGCATGGCTCGATGCGCTCTGCGAGACCGTGAACGCCCTCTTCGCCGATTTCTTCGACGCCGATCCGGGCCGCAACGAGGATGCAGCACCCGATCCCGGCGAGTCCGGTGCTGCCCCCGCCGCCTTCGCCGAGCAGGCGCGCGGGCTGGGCTTCGCCGATCCGCAACATCTCGCGGTCAGGCTCCGTCTCTGGCGCAACGGCACGCTGCCGGCGCTGCGTACCGCCCGCGCCCGCGAACTGCTCGATTCCATCCTGCCCGCGCTGCTGCGCGCCCTCGGCCGCCAGCCCGACCCCGATCTCGCCTTCCGCCGGTTCGACCGGATGCTGGAACGCCAGAGCGCCGGCGTCAGCCTGCTCTCGCTGTTCCAGCACAACCCGGCACTGCTCGACCGGCTGGCGACCGTCCTCGGCGCCGCCCCGCCGCTCGCCGATCATCTCGCCAGCCATCCCGGCGCGCTCGATGCGCTGCTCGCCCCGGTCGCCCGCTTTACCCGCCCCGGCCCGGCACTGCGCCGCCTGCTGCGTGACGCCGCCGATCTCGAAACCGCGCTCGACACGCTGCGCCGCTTCGTCCGGCGCGAGGAATTCCACCTCGCGGTCGCAACGCTGGAGCGCCGGATCAGCGCCGACCAGGCATCGCTCTGGCGCACCGACCTCGCCGATGCCGCGCTGGTCGCGCTGCTGCCGCGGGTGATGGCCGATTTCGCCGCCCGCCACGGCCGGGTGCGGGGCGGGCGCTTCGCCATCGTCGCCCTCGGGCGGGTCGGCGCGCGCGAGATGCAGCCCGGCTCCGATCTCGACCTGATGCTGATCTACGACCATCCCCCCGAAGCCGCCGCTGCCCGGCTGCCGCCCAGCCAGTATTTCCTGCGCCTCGCCCATGCGCTGGTCGCCGCCATCACCGCGCCCGGCGCCGAGGGGGCGATCTATGCGGTCGACATGCGGCTCCGCCCGTCCGGCAACAAGGGGCCGGTCGCCGTCTCCCGCGCCGCCTTCCGCCGCTACCATGCCGAGGAAGCCTGGACGTGGGAACGCCTCGCGCTGACCCGCGCGCGCGTGCTCGCCGCCACCCGCGGTTTCGCGCCGGTGGTCGATGCCGAGTTCCGCGCCGCCCTCGCGCGCGACATCCCGCCCGCGACCACCCGCGCCGACACGGTGGCGATGCGCGCCCGCCTCGCGCGCGACGCCCCGCCCGCCGGCCCGTTCGACCTCAAGCACCGCGAAGGTGGTATGATGGAACTCGGCTTCATCGCCGAGGCGTTGCAACTCGTCCATTTCCGCGGCGCGCCCGCGCGGTTCCGCCAGCGCACCGCCGAGGCGCTGGCGGAACTCGAAGCCTGTGGCGCGCTCGACCCCGAAGAGGCCAGCGCGCTCGCGGCGGCCGATCGCTGGTATCGCGCCGTGCAGGCCATGCGCCGCATCACCGGCCTCGCCGATCCCCGCCCGGAGTCGCCGCAATCCGCCCTTGCCCCCATTCTCGCCGCCGCCGGTGCGCTTGATTTCGACGGGATCATCGCAACGATGGAGGCGCAGGCCGCCGTCGTCCGCACGTCCTTCGTGCGCCATCTCGGCGATCCGCGCGGCATCACCAATCCACGAGGAGACACAGCATGAGCGTTGCCGAAGGCGACCACGCGCCGGATTTCACCCTGCCCGCGACCGGCGGGCGCACCGTTTCGCTTGCCGGCTACAAGGGCCGGCCCTTCATCCTGTATTTCTATCCGAAGGCCGACACCCCAGGCTGCACCAAGGAGGCCTGCGCCTTCCAGGAGGCGCTGCCGGCACTCGGCGGCATCGGGATCGACGTCATCGGCGTCTCCAAGGACAAGATGCCGGCGCTGGAGAAATTCGCCGCCAAGTACAATCTCGCTTTCCCGCTTGCCTCGGATGAATCCGGCGCCGTGGTCGAGGCCTTCGGCGCCTGGGTCGAGAAATCGATGTATGGCCGCAAATACATGGGGATCGACCGTTCGACCTTCCTGGTCGGGGCGGATGGCCGCATCGCGAAGGCGTGGCACGGCGTCAAGGTGCCCGGCCACGCCAAGGCGGTGACGGAGGCCGCCGCCGCACTTCAGAAGGCATGATCCCGCCCGGCGGGGCCACCGGCGCCACTGATCGTGATGCCCGGCCTGCGCCCCGCCGGATTGCGCGCCGCCAGCCCCTCCGGCATATCCGCAGCATGACATCGCACCGGCGTTATGGCCTGTTTCTCGCCCTTGCCGCCTTCGCCGCCCTCGGCACCGCCTATTTCGCCCAGGACGTGCTGCGGATGATTCCGTGCCCGCTCTGCTATATCGAGCGCTGGCCCTGGCGCATCGCCGCCGCCCTCGGCATTCTCGCGGCAATCCTGCCGCGCCTGCCGGCACGGGTGCTGATCGGCCTTGCCGCCCTCGCACTCTTCGTCAACGTGGCGATCGCCTTCGTCCATGTCGGCGCCGAGCAGCACTGGTGGAAGAGCCCGCTGCCGGAATGCAACGCGCCGCCGCCCTCCTTCGGCGCCGACCTGCCGCTTCGCCCCTCCGCCTCGTGCGACTCACCTGTCTTCCTCATCCCCTTCCTGCCGGTCTCCTTCGCGACGATGGACCTGATCTGGTCGCTGGTGGTGGCGCTCGCGGCAAGTGCGCATATCTTCCGTGACAGACGGAGCAACGCATGAGCAAAGACATCGACTATCTCCCCGGCGACCGCACGCCGCCCGCCGAAATCGCCCGCATGATCCGGGTCGACCATGCCGGCGAATTCGGCGCCAAACAGATTTATGCCGGCCAGCTCGCTGTGCTCGGCCGCGGCCGCCATGGCGACACGCTGCGCCACATGAAGGCGCAGGAGCAGGTCCATCTCGACACGTTCTCCCGCCTGGTTGGCGAGCACCGGGTGCGCCCGACCGCGCTGCTGCCGCTCTGGCGCATCGCCGGCTTCGCCCTCGGCGCCGCCACTGCGGCGATGGGCCCGCGCGCCGCGATGGCCTGCACCGTTGCCGTCGAGGAAACCATCGACGCGCATTACGCTGCCCAGCGCGACCGCCTGGGCGATGCCGAGCCCGAGCTTTCCGCGACGATCGAGACCTTCCGCCAGGAGGAGCTGGAACACCGGGATATCGGCCTCGCCAACGAGGCCGAGCAGGCGCCGTTCTACCGCCTGCTCTCGGGCGCCATCCGCATCGGCTGCCGCGCCGCGATCGCGATCAGCGAGCGGGTCTGATCCGCAGCACGGCATTGCCGGCAGGGCAGGGCGGTTGGCAGCGCCGCCCCACCATCCTACATCAGCATCCATGAGCAGCACGGAACGTTTCGAACAGGATCTGGTCGCCGCCGCCTTCGACCTTGGCGCGAGCCAGGGCTGGCGCCTTGTGACCGCCGCCGCAGCCGCCCGCCATGGCGGGCTCGATCTCGATCGTGCCCGTCGCAGCTTCGCCTGCACGGGGATGATCCTCGCCCGTTTCGGCCGGCTTGCCGACATGCACGCCCTGCACGGTGCGGCAGCGGACGGCGCGGTGCGCGACCGGCTGTTCGACATCGTCATGCGCCGCATCGATTTCCTCCAGCAGCATCGCGCGGGCGTCATCGCCCTGCTGCGCCACATCCCGACCGATCCGCTGCTCGCCTGCTGGCTCGCCCGCGCCAATCTCGCCTCGATGGGCTGGATGCTGGAAGGTGCCGGAGTCTCCGCTGCCGGGCTGCGCGGCGCCCTGCGCAAGCGCGGGATGCTCGCGGTCTGGGCCTGGACGGTGCGGGCCTGGCTGCGCGACGAGAGCGAGGATCTCTCGACCACGATGGCCGCCCTCGATACCGCCCTGACCCGCGCCGAGCAGGCCGCCCTCCAGCTCAACGGCACCCGCCCGCTCGCCGCCGAGGCGGACGATGAGGATGCGCGCTTCACCCCCGCGCCTGACCTTTCGGCTGACCCGGCGGAGGGCACATAAGCCCTCGCGATTCCGCAGCGCCGGGTCTAGAGTTGCGGCGGCAGCGCGGTCTGCCCCTATCGATGCCCCATATCCAGCAGAGGAGTCGTTTCATGGCCGAATCCCCCAAATCGAAGCACGGTGCCGAACACGGCGCGATGCCATCCTTCCTGCCGGATTTCGACTTCACCAAGGCATTCGGCGCGATGAAGCTTCCCGCCATGGCGGATGTCGAGGTCGTGCTCGCCGCCTATCGCCGCAATCTCGAGGCGCTGTCGGAAGCCAACCGCGTCGCCCTCGAAGGTGCCCAGGCCGTCGCCCGGCGACACATGGAGATCATGCAGAAAACCATGACGGAGCTCTCCGAGGAACTGCGCGGGTTCGCCTCCGTCACCGGCTCGCAGGACCGCGCGGCGAAACAGGCGGAACTGCTCAAGAACGCGTATGAAACGGCCGTCGCCAACATGCGCGATCTCGGCGATCTCATCCAGCGCTCCAGCCACGATGCGGTGGAAACGCTGAACAAACGCTTCTCCGAGGCGATGGACGAGATGAAGACTCTCGTCGAGTCGAAGAAGTCCTGACCTCGCGCGGCTGAACCCGGACCACATCCGCATGTCTACCGCCATCGCCGCGCCCCGCCTCCCGTTCATTCCCGAACGCCAGGGGGCGCGGCCGATGCAAAAGCCGCTCCGCGTCGTCTCCGACTATGAGCCCGCCGGCGACCAGCCGGGCGCGATCGCCGAACTCGTCCGCGGCGTGCGGGAGGATGAGCGCGACCAGGTCCTGCTCGGCGTCACCGGCTCGGGCAAGACCTTCACGATGGCGAAGGTGATCGAGCAGGTGCAGCGCCCGGCGCTGATCCTCGCCCCCAACAAGACCCTCGCCGCCCAGCTCTATGCCGAGATGAAGTCGTTCTTCCCGGACAACGCGGTGGAATACTTCGTCTCCTACTACGACTACTACCAGCCCGAAGCCTATGTCCCGCGCACCGACACCTACATAGAGAAGGACGCGCAGATCAACGAGGCGATCGACCGCATGCGCCACGCCGCCACCCAGGCGCTGCTCGAGCGCGGCGATGTCATCATCGTCGCCTCCGTTTCCTGCATCTACGGTATCGGCTCGGTCGAGACCTACAGCCAGATGGTCGTCCGCCTCGAAGTCGGCGGCTCGATCGACCGCGACCGCCTCGCCAAGGCGCTGGTCGAACTGCAATACCGCCGCAACGACGCCGCCTTTCAGCGCGGCACCTTCCGCCTGCGCGGCGAGACGGTCGATATTTTCCCGAGCCAGTACGAAGACCGCGCCTGGCGCGTCACCCTCTTTGGCGACGAGATCGAGAGCATCGCCGAATTCGACCCGCTGACCGGCGAGAAGGTGGCTGACCTGCCCGCCATCGCGATCTACGCCAACAGCCACTACGTTACCCCGCGCCCGACGCTCACCCAGGCGATCGGCAAGATCAAGGTGGAACTCCAGCAGCGCCTTCACGACTTCACCGAGACCGGCAAGCTGCTCGAGGCCGAGCGGCTGCAACAGCGCACCACCTTCGACATCGAGATGATGGAAACCACAGGTTCCTGCAAGGGAATCGAGAACTACTCGCGCTATCTCTCCGGCCGCAATCCGGGCGATCCGCCGCCCACCCTGTTCGAATACCTGCCCGACAACGCGCTGCTCATCGTCGATGAGAGCCACGTCACCGTTCCGCAGATCGGCGGCATGTTCAAGGGGGACTTCGCGCGCAAGTCGATCCTCTCCGAATTCGGCTTCCGCCTGCCCTCCTGCATCGACAACCGGCCCCTGAAATTCGAGGAGTGGGAGAGTTTCCGGCCGCAGACCGTCTTCGTCTCCGCAACCCCAGGCCCGTGGGAGATGGAGCGGACCGGCGGCGTCTTCGCCGAGCAGGTCATCCGCCCGACCGGGCTTGTCGATCCCGTCATCGATGTCCGCCCCGTCGAGCACCAGGTGGACGATCTTCTTGCCGAATGCCGCGCCACCTCGCAGGCCGGCGGCCGGGTGCTGGTCACCACGCTCACCAAGCGCATGGCCGAGGACCTCACCGAATACCTCACCGAAAACGGCGTGCGCGTGCGCTACCTCCATTCGGACGTCGACACGCTCGAACGCATCGAGATCATCCGCGATCTGCGGCTCGGCGCCTACGACGTTCTGGTCGGCATCAACCTGCTGCGCGAGGGGCTCGACATTCCCGAATGCATGCTCGTCGCCATTCTCGATGCCGACAAGGAGGGTTTCCTCCGCTCTGCCACCTCGCTGGTGCAGACGATCGGCCGCGCCGCCCGCAATGTCGAGGGCCGCGTCATCCTCTATGCCGACACGATGACCCGCAGCCTCAAATACGCGATCGACGAAACCGAGCGCCGCCGCGCCAAGCAGACCGCCTGGAACGTGGCGCACGGCATCACGCCGCAAAGCGTGAAAAAGCAGATCGGCGAGATCATGCATTCGGTGTATGAACAGGACTACGTGACCGTGGCACCGATCCGCGACAGCGGTGCTACCGAATTCGTCGGCAAGGATCTGAAGTCGACCATGGCAGAACTGGAGAAACGGATGCGCAATGCCGCGGCCGATCTGGAATTCGAGGAAGCCGCGCGCCTGCGCGACGAGATCAAGCGGCTCGAGGCGCTTGATCTCGGGCTGACGCCGCCGCCCGCGCCGAGCGCATCGCAGCGCCGGCCACGCAATCGCACGCCCGAGCCGCTCGGCCCCGGCGGCGGCGGCTATGACCCCGACAAGCGGCGCGGTGGCCGCCGGAGGCGCGGCCCATGAAACCCGTCCTCGCTGCGGCCCTGCTCGCCGCGCTCGCGCTTCCCGCCGTCGCGTCAGCCGGCGCGCCGATCCATCTGGTCGGGCAGAATGCCAGCTACACGCTGACCCTGTCCAAGGTGCGCGGCCATTCCGTCACCGGCGCCACCGGCCGCCTCGAATTCAACGTGCGCAACACCTGCGATGCCTACACGGTCAGCCAGAAGATGACCCTGCTAATCCGCAACCAGGACGGCACGCTGAGCCGCACCATCAGCGACTACGATACCTGGGAGGCGAAGGACGGCCGGCACTTCACCTTCCTGC
Organism: Acidiphilium sp. 20-67-58; assembly: GCF_002255515.1. Classification (NCBI taxonomy): domain Bacteria; kingdom Pseudomonadati; phylum Pseudomonadota; class Alphaproteobacteria; order Acetobacterales; family Acidocellaceae; genus Acidiphilium; species Acidiphilium sp. 20-67-58. The sequence continues at coordinate 57,099 of NZ_NCAS01000004.1, forward strand.
TCCGCCAGGGCAACGGCACCTCGATGAAGGTGGAGGACCAGGGCACCGCCGTGATGGGCCCCAAAGGTGGCAAGGTGACCTATATCGTCCCGAAGGGGCGGACCGAAACACTGCCCCCCGGCACGCTGTTCCCGATGGCGCATACCCGCACCATTCTCGAAGCCGCCGAGGCCGGCAAGCAGGGCATCGATCCGCCGCTGTTCGACGGCACGTCGAGCCGCGGTGCGGAGCATACATTCGTCGCCATTCTCCAACGCCGGCAGCCGCAGCACGACCGCTTCGCCGACCTTGCGAAACTGCCCTCGGCCCTGGTGGATATCGGCTTCTGGCCCCGCACCGAAAAGGACGACGAGCCGGATTTCCGCACGCAGATGCGCTATTTCACCAACGGCGTCTCGCGCGATGTCCGGCTCGATTTCGGCAATTTCGTGATGACCGGCAAGCTGACCTCGCTCGCCATCCTCAAGAATGCCTGCCCGTCGTCCCACAGGCGGCCTGACCGGGCGAGCGCCAAGGGCTGATTTCGGCAGGTCCGCGTTACCCGACCGGATGGTTCCATCCGGTCGGGTACACGTAACGGCAGGGCGTAATCAGTCGTCGCCTTATGAGCGGTATATCAGCTGCCGCTGTCCTCGCCCTCGGGGGCGGTGTCCGGCGCCGGGGTGGTGGACGGTGAAGCGGGCTCCGCCTTGCGCGCCGCTTTCGCCGACGGCCGTGTGATAACCGGTTTCACGGCGCGCCGGTCCGGTGTGGCGCGAGCCGCGCTGGTCGGCTTGCCATTTGCGGTCTTCCGCGTCGTCGCCGCGGTGCGGCTCACCGTCTTGGCCGGAGCCGCGGCCTTGGCGCCCGTCTTCGCTGCGGACTTCGCTGCAGGCTTTGCTACAGTCTTTGTTGCCGTCTTTGTTGCCGTCTTCGCCGTCGCCTTCGCAACTGCGGCCTTTGCCGGGGCGGCTTTCGTGCTGGCTGGCTTGCCGGCAGCAGCTTTTGCGGCTGTCTTCGCCGCAGGTTTCGTCGCGGACTTTGCGCTGCTCTTCACGGCGGTCTTCGCACCGGCCTTAGCTTGCGTCGATGTCTTCGCAGTGATCTTCGTCGCCGCCTTTGTGGTTGTCGTCTTCTTGGTCGGGGCCTTGCCGCCTGTCTTTGCGGCGGTCTTTCCCGTCGCCTTCGCCGCGGTCTTCGCCGCAGCAGATTTCATGACGGGAGCCTTGGCGCTGGCGGTCTTCGCCGCCGCGCCTTTCGCGGCGCCGGCCTTGGTGGCGCCGATCTTGGTGGCGGTGGTCTTCGCGCTCGGCTTCGCGGCCGAAATCGTCTTCGTCGCGGCCTTTGTGGCGGCACTCTTCGGGGCTTTCGCCGTTACCGCCGGCTTTTTGGCCATCGCCTTCGGTGTTGCGATCTTTGCAGGCGCTGCCTTCGGCTTTGCCTTGGCGGCCGGTTTCGTGGTTGCGCCTTTTGCGGTGGCTGTCTTGGTCTTCGAGGCGGTTTTCGCAGTGGTCCTGGTGCTGGCGCGTATGGCGAGGGCCTTGGCGCGCGGTTCGGTTTGCTTGGTCACGAGGTTGTTCCTTCGCTCGGGGTTGCGGGTAACGCGGTCAGCCTTGCCGTTGCCAATGACCGAGGCCGCCATCGCCCCGCTCGGGGCCGCGTCACCTCTGAAGTTCTAACATCGCTGGAGTTTGCGGAGCGGGTCCGTTGATGTCCGGTTAGTCGAGGTGACGCCATCGCGGTTGTCATCGTCGTGCAGGCAGTCTTCCCGTCGTTTCGAGGCCTGGCTTCGCGTGATCGCGGCCAGTGTCCATCCTTCCCTTTCGCGTGCGTTACTCGATTTGACCGATCGGCTCTTGACAGTTCTGCGACGCGAATCGCGCGGCGCACGCAATTTCCGCTATCGGCCGTATGAATATGCTGTGTCAACAAAAAGCGTCGGCACTTCCTTGCGCGGCGCCTGTTTTTTGCGTTTTTTCGCGGCTCTGATGCGGTTTCGCATCGTCTTGACTGTCAAACGCCGCACGAGATCCGTCCTGCGCTCCGCGCATTCCCACTCTGCCGCCGCGCTGAAAGGCTTGCGTCCGCGTCGCTTCGGGCCGATCATGTCATCGTCCGGAGATCATTCCAGACAATGCCATGGGAAATCCGAGCGTGGCCGACGATACCGATATCACCTGGATCGCACCGCGCGGGCGCGCACAGCACGAGGTCGCCATGCCAGGCTGGCGCATCGCCCTCGGTCGTGGCCTGTCGATGCGCTGCCCCGCTTGCGGCGAAGTCTCCGCCTTCGATGGGTATCTCAAGGTGCGGCGCGAATGTTCCTCCTGTGCCGCTCCGCTTGGCCGCGTGCCGTGCGACGATGCGCCGATCTATCTTACCCTCGTCATCGCGCTGCATATCGTCATCCTGCTGATGGTGACGGCCGACTATGATGGCGGCATGAGCTGGGTTGCCTCGCTGTTCATCTTCGTGCCGCTGACGCTCGCGCTGATCCTGCTGATGATGCGGCCGATCAAGGGTGCCACGCTCGCGATCATGCTCAAGGTCAATCTGCTGCGCCCGGCGCCGAGGGTGGTGCCGTCCGGCAATGGCTGACGGCGCGTCCGACATCCGCGGCCGCCTGCGCCGCGTTGTGCTCGATGAAGAGATCGGCGGCGCGCTTTCGCCGATGCAGGAGGCCGACCGCAACCAGGCCATCGCCGATCTTGCGGCGGATAACCGTTTCGCCCTCGCCACCCATCCCGAAGCCGCCACCATCCTTCATCTCTCCGTGCAGGATGGCCGGCTGGTTTTCGACATTCGCGACGAATCCGACGCAACGCTGCAAACCCTCGTCCTCGCTCCGGGTCCGTTCCGCTCGATGATCCGCGACTACCAGATGTTGCTCGACAGCTATGCCGCCGCCGTCGCCGAAGGCCGCGAGGCGCGGATCCAGGCCATCGACATGGGCCGCCGCGGCCTGCACAACGAGGGCGCCGAACTCGTGATGGCCCGGCTCGACGGCAAGGTGCTGCTCGATTTCGACACCGCCCGCCGCCTCTTCACCCTCATCTGCGCGCTGCATCGTCGCGCGTGAGCGCGCTGAGACAACGCGCGTAAGCGCGCAAAAAGATACCAGCGTAAGCGCGCTGAAACAACGCGGGTGAGCGCGTGAAAGCCCCGAGTGTGAGCGCGCGAAAATATCAGCGTGAGCGCGCCGGATCATCGTCCCGAACCACGCCATGCGCGCGCGGCGATTGACGCGGCGCCCTGCCTCGCGCCAGATCGGCTTACGCAGTTTCGAGGTGAGAGATGAAAATCGACGGCACGCCCTATCGTTCGATCTGGGTCGACGAGTCCGACCGCTGGTCGGTCCGCATCATCGACCAGACCAGGCTGCCCTGGGCCATCGAGATTCCCCGTCTGACCGCGCCGGCGCAGGTCGCGCATGCGATCAGCGCGATGCTCGTGCGCGGCGCCCCGCTGATCGGCGCTACCGCCGCCTATGGCGTTGCGCTGGCCATGCGCGCCGATCCATCGGATGAAGCGCTGGCGACGGTCATTCCCATGCTCGCCGCAACGCGGCCGACCGCGATTAATCTCCGCTGGGCGCTCATGCGCATGCAGCGCGCCCTCGCTGCGCATCCGCCCGCCGAGCGTGCCGACGCCGCCTATGCCGAGGCCGCCGCGATCTGCGACGAGGATGTGGCGACCAACCGCGCCATCGGCGAGCACGGTCTCGGCCTCATCCGCGCCCGCGCGCAGGGAAGCCGCCGCGTCAACATCCTCACCCATTGCAATGCCGGCTGGATCGCGACGGTCGACTGGGGGACGGCGCTCGCGCCGATCTACATGGCGCATGATGCCGGCATCGACGTTCATGTCCTCGTCGATGAAACCCGCCCGCGCAACCAGGGTTTCTCGCTCACCGCCTGGGAACTCGGCAAGCACGGCGTGCCGCACACCGTGATCGTCGACAATGCCGGCGGCCATTTCATGCAGCGCGGCGAGGTCGACATGGTCATCGTTGGCACCGACCGTGTCACCCGCGCCGGCGATGTCGCCAACAAGATCGGCACCTATCTGAAGGCGCTCGCCGCGCGCGACAATGGCGTGCCGTTCTACGTGGCGTTGCCCTCCTCGACGATCGACTGGACGATCGCGGACGGGCTCTCCGACATACCGATCGAGGAACGCGCGCCGGCCGAGGTCACCACCATCACCGGCCGCGCGCTCGATGGTGCGATGATGACCGTCCGCATCGTTCCGAAGGACAGTCCCGCCGCCAACCCTGCCTTCGACGTCACCCCCGCGCGCCTCGTCTCCGGCCTGATCACCGAGCGCGGCATCTGTGCGGCGAGTGCGCCGGCGCTGGCTGCGATGTTCCCCGACCAGGCGTTGCAGACGGCGGCGTGAACACGGCGGCGCGCCGCGCCCTCGGCCTCGTCGCACTGCTCGCAGCACTTGCGGGCTGCGCGATGCGGCCGGATGCGCATGCGCCGCCCTTCGCCAGCAAGCCCTATGCCGCGTTCTCCCGCAGCGCTGCCATTGGCATCGCCGAGGGGGAATGGCGCTACTGGGGCAGCCCGGTGATCGACGGCCCCGCCGATGAGGAGCCGGTGTTGCCGCCGCCAGCGCTGCAGGAGCGCGACGATGCCGGCTGGCAGGAAGTCGGGCTTTACTGGTGGATCGGCATGAACGCCGGCCATCAGGAAGATCGCTGGACCGGCAAGCACGATGCGGCGGGTCGGGTCTTTCCCCGCGCGGTGAACGGACGCTACGCCTGGTCCGCCGCCTTCATATCCTATGTCATGCGCATGGCCGGCGCCGGCCGGAATTTCCCCTACGCGCCCGATCATGCGCGGTATATCGACGCCGCCTGGCGTGCCGCCCATGACGGCACCCCTCACGCCGCGAAACCTTCCGAACTCCGGGCCAAAAATCCCGCGACCTACGCGCCTGCGCCCGGCGACCTCATCTGCGCCGGACGCGGCAGCGCCGCCCGCATCACCTATGCCGATCTGCCCACCAATGGATATTTCCCGGCGCACTGCGCCATCGTCACCGCCGCCACGCCATCCGAACTTTCCATCATCGGCGGCAATGTCGACGATACGGTCGCGCTCACCCATGTCCCGCTCACCGCGCGCGGCACTCTCCTGCACCGCGATGGCACGATCGTCGACCCGCGGTATGACTGGTTCGTCGTGCTGCGCGTGCTCTATCGGCGCGATTGAACTATAGAGGCCCGATGGCCCGCTCCCCATCCCCCGACGGCGACCTCTTCGGCGAGGCCGCGCCCGCGCAGACATCCGTCCCGCGCGGCGCCGTGCCGCTGGCCGAACGCCTGCGCCCGCGCGAACTCGCCGATGTGATCGGCCAGCCGCATCTTGTCGGGCCGGACGGCACGCTCACCCGGATGCTCGAACGCGGCAGCCTCGCCTCGCTCATCCTCTGGGGCCCGCCCGGCGTCGGCAAGACCACCATCGCCCGCCTGCTGGCCGACCGCGCCGGTCTCGTCTTCGTGCAGATCTCCGCCGTGTTCTCCGGCGTCGCCGATCTCAAGCGCGTCTTCGAGGAGGCCGCCCGCCGCCGCCGCACCGGCGCGCGTACGCTGCTCTTCGTCGATGAAATCCACCGCTTCAACCGCGCCCAGCAGGACGGTTTCCTGCCCGTGGTCGAGGAGGGCACGATCACTCTTGTCGGCGCGACCACCGAAAACCCGTCCTTCGAGCTGAACGGCGCGCTGCTCTCCCGCTGCCAGGTCCTCGTGCTCCGCCGCCTCGATGACGACGCGCTGGAACACCTGCTCCGCCGCGCCGAAGCCGTGATGGCGCGCAAGCTCGCCCTCACCGATGCCGCCCGCGCCGCCCTCCGCGCCATGGCGGATGGCGATGGCCGCGCCATCCTCAACATGACCGAGCAGATCTTCGCCGCGAACCCGCCGGCACCGCTCGACGAAGCGGCCCTCGCCACCATCATCGCCCGCCGCGCCGCCCTCTATGATCGCGACCGCGAGGAGCACTACAATCTCATCTCCGCCCTGCACAAATCGATGCGTGGCTCCGACCCCGACGCCGCGCTCTACTGGTATGCCCGCATGCTCGCCGGCGGCGAGGACCCGCGCTACATCGCCCGCCGCCTCACCCGCTTCGCCGTCGAGGATATCGGCCTCGCCGATCCCGCTGCGCTTACCCATGCCATCGCCGCCTGGGAGGCCTATGAGCGGCTCGGCAGCCCGGAGGGCGATCTTGCCATCGCCCAGCTCGTGCTCTACCTCGCGACGGCGCCGAAATCGAACGCCGCCTACCGCGCCTTCGGCGCCGCCCGCCGCGCCGCCCAGGCCACCGGCAGCCTGACGCCGCCCGCCCATATCCTCAACGCCCCCACGAAACTCATGAAAAATCTCGGCTACGGCGCCGGCTACGAATACGACCACGACAGCGAAGAGGCCTTTTCTGGCCAGACCTATTTCCCAGACGGCATGAGCCGCGAAACCTTCTACCGCCCCGCCGGCCGCGGCGCGGAACAGGAGATCAAGCGCCGCCTGCTGCACTGGGCCAAACTCAGGGAGGATCGCGAATGAGCGTCCGCATCGTCACCGTCGAGCCCGATCAGGCCGACATGCGGCTCGACCGCTTTCTCCGCAGCCTGCATCCCGGCCTTACCCAGGGCGCGATCCAGAAATTCTGCCGCACCGGGCAGGTGAGGGTGGATGGCAAGCGCGCCGAGGCCTCGACCCATCTCGCCGCCGGTCAGGCGGTGCGGATTCCGCCGGTGCCCGACACCCCGGCGCCGAAGCCGCGCCAGACGGTCGCGGCCAATGAATGGGACGTCAAGGAGCTGAACGCCCGCATCCTGCACCGCGACGCCGACGTGCTGGTGATCGACAAGCCCGCCGGCCTCGCCACCCAGGGCGGCAAGGGCATCGCCAGACATCTCGACGGCATGCTCGACGCGCTCCGCTTCGACGCCACCGAACGCCCCCGCCTCGTCCACCGGCTGGACCGCGACACCTCCGGCGTGCTCATCCTCGCCCGCAACGCCTTCGCCGCCAACCGCCTCGCCGCCGCCTTCCGCGGCCGCGACATGGAAAAGACCTACTGGGCCATCGTCGTCGGCCTGCCGATCCCGATGGAAGGCCAGATCGACTTGCCGCTCGCTCGCATCGGCGGCGCCCAGGGCGCGCGCACCCGCCCCGCCGACCGCGACGACGAGGATGCCGCGAAGGCGATCACCGATTACCGCACCCTCGATCATGCCGGGCGGAAATTCTCCTGGCTCGAACTGCATCCGCTCACCGGCCGCACCCACCAGCTGCGCGCCCATTGTGCCGCGATCGGCACGCCGATCCTCGGCGATGCGCCTTACGGCGAGCACCTCGCCTTCGCCGAGGGGTTTCCGCGCCAGCTGCATCTGCACGCCCGCCGCCTGGTCCTGCCGCACCCGCGCGGCGGCCGGCTCAGCGTCGAGGCGGAGCTGCCAGCGCACATGAAAACCACCTTCGCGACGCTCGGCTTCACCGCCCCGCATGCCGCTCCGGCGCGGCGAGGCTAGAGCAATTTCCGATCCTGATGGATCGGATGTCGTGCTCTATCTTGTTGATAAACAGAGCATCTTTACCCGATCAGATGACTCTATCTGATCGGATGATGCTCTACGCTCCGGCGGCGCCGACGGTCATGCCGCCGCAGACATAGAGCACCTGGCCAGTGACGAAGCCGCTGCGCTGGTCGAGCAGATAGGCGATTGCGTGCGCCACGTCCGCCGGGGTGCCGACCCGGCGAACCGGGATGCCCTCGATGATCGCCGTCGTGCGCGGATCGTCCGGCGGGTTTACCCGGTCGAACAGTTCGGTGCGGATCGGGCCGGGGCCAACGGCGTTGGCGGTGATGCCGAAGCGGCCGAGTTCCAGCGCCCAGACCTTCGCCATGCCGATCAGCCCGGCCTTGGTCGCGGCATAGGCGGTGCGGTCTTCCTTGCCGAGGGCGGCGCGCGAGGCGATGTTGACGATGCGGCCGAATCCCGCAGCCTTCATGCCGGGCAGCAGCGCTTGCACGCATTGCAGGCTGCAGCGCAGGTTGAGCGAGACCACGGCGTCGAGATCGGACACGGTCTGCGCCTCGACCGGGGCGGGGCGGACGGTGCCGACATTGTTGACCAGCCGGGTGATCGGCCCGCCGCGCAGCGCCTCGGCAAGCGCGGCCTCGGTCGCCGCCGGATCTGACAGGTCGGCAATTATGCCATCGCCGATCCGGTCGATCACCACGACCTCGTAGCCCTCCTCGCGGCAGCGCGCGACGCTCGCCGCGCCGATACCCGCAGCCCCGCCCGTGACCAGCACCCGTTCCTTGGCCATTGTTCCTCCCCGAACGACAAAAGGCCGGCGCCGTGGATCCGGCGCCGGCCTCCCTTCAAGCCGTCATGCCGCCGTCCCCGTCAAGGGGCGGCACGGCCTGTGTTCAGGCGGCCTTCGCCATGTTGCGCAGCACGAAGTGCAGGATGCCGCCGTTCTGGTAATAGAGCACCTCGTCGCGTGTATCGACGCGGCAGAGCAGCGAGACCTTGTCGGTCGTGCCGTTGGCGCGGCGGATCACCATGTCGAGATCCATGCGCGGCGAGAGGTTTTCGAGGCCGACGATGTCGATCGTCTCGTCACCCTTCAGCGCCAGCGTCTTGCGGGTCATGCCGTCCTTGAAGACCAGCGGCAGCACGCCCATGCCGACCAGGTTCGAGCGATGGATACGCTCGAAGCTCTCGGCGATGACCGCCTTGACGCCGAGCAGCACGGTGCCCTTCGCCGCCCAGTCGCGCGAGGAGCCGGTGCCGTATTCGCGGCCGGCAAAGACCACCAGCGGCACGCCTTCGTTGCGGTAGCGCATCGCCGCATCGTAGATCGACAGCTGCTCGCCCGAGGGGAAGTGCTTCGCGTAGCCGCCCTCGACATTGTCCAGCATCTCGTTGCGGATGCGGATATTGGCGAAGGTGCCGCGCATCATGATTTCATGATTGCCGCGGCGCGAGCCGTAGGAGTTGAAGTCCTTCTGCTGGATCTGGCGCTCGAGCAGGTATTCGCCGGCCGGCGTCGTCTTGCGGAAGGACCCTGCCGGGGAGATGTGGTCGGTGGTGATCGAGTCGCCGAGCAGGGCGAGGATGCGCGCGCCCGCGATGTCCTTCACCGGCGCCGGCTCCTTCGTCATGCCCTCGAAATAAGGCGGGTTCTTGACGTAGGTCGAGCTGTCGGACCAGCCATAGGTGTCCGACTCGCCCTCGACGGCGATCGCCTGCCACTGCTTCGGTCCCTTGAACACATCGCCATAGCGATCGAGGAACATCTCGCGGGTGAGCGAGGACTGCACCATCGCGGCGATCTCGGCGGTGGTCGGCCAGATGTCCTTCAGGAAGACGTCGTTGCCGTTCTTGTCCTTGCCGATCGGGTCCTTGGTGATGTCCTTGCGCATGGTGCCGAGCAGCGCATAGGCGACGACCAGCGGCGGCGAGGCGAGGTAGTTCGCCCGCACGTTCGGATGCACGCGGCCCTCGAAATTGCGGTTGCCGGACAGCACCGAGACGGCGACCAGCTTGTTGTCCTCGATCGCATCGGCGATCGCGTCATCCAGCGGGCCGGAATTGCCGATGCAGGTGGTGCAGCCATAGCCGACCGTCTCGAAGCCCAGCGCGTCGAGATCGTCCTGCAGGCCGGCGCGGTTGAGATATTCGGTGACGACCTGCGAGCCGGGGGCGAGGGAGGTCTTGACCCAGGGCTTCGGCGTGAGGCCGAGGGCGCGGGCCTTGCGGGCGACGAGGCCGGCGGCGATCAGCACCGAGGGGTTGGAGGTGTTGGTGCAGGAGGTGATCGCGGCGATCACCACGTCGCCATGGGTGATCGAAAAATTCGTCCCCTTCACCTCGGCGGTGGCGCCGACATCGCCGGCAGGAACGCCGAGGCCCTTGGTCAGCTCGGCATCGAAGGCGGTGGAGGCCTGCGACAGCGCGACCCGGTCCTGCGGGCGCTTCGGCCCGGCGAGCGAGGGCTCGACGGTAGAGAGATCGAGTTCCAGCGTGTCGGAGAACACCGGATCGGCACCCTCGCGCCACAGGCCCTGGGCCTTGGCATAGGCCTCGACCAGCTTGATGCGGTGCTCGTCGCGGCCGGAGAGGCGCATGTAGTCGAGGGTGATGCCATCGACCGGGAAGAAGCCGCAGGTCGCACCGTATTCCGGCGCCATGTTGGCGATGGTCGCGCGGTCGGCCAGCGGCAGGTGGTCGAGACCCTCGCCGAAAAATTCGACGAACTTGCCGACGACGCCCTTCTTGCGCAGCATCTGGGTGACGGTCAGCACCAGGTCGGTCGCGGTGATGCCCTCGCGCAGGCTGCCGGTGAGGCGGAAGCCGATCACGTCCGGGATCAGCATGGCGATCGGCTGGCCGAGCATGGCGGCCTCGGCCTCGATGCCGCCGACACCCCAGCCGAGCACGCCGAGGCCGTTGACCATCGTGGTGTGGCTGTCGGTGCCGAACAGCGTGTCCGGATAGGCATAGCTCTTGCCGTTGGACGCCGAGGTCCAGACGGTCTGGGCGAGATATTCGAGGTTGACCTGGTGGCAGATGCCGGTGCCGGGCGGGACGACGCGGAAATTGTCGAACGCCTCCTGGCCCCAGCGGAGGAATTCGTATCGCTCGCCGTTGCGCTCGAATTCGATGTCGACGTTCTTTTCAAGAGCGTCCTTGCGGCCGAACACGTCGACCATCACCGAATGGTCGATCACGAGATCGACCGGAACCAGCGGGTTCACCTTCTCGGCCTTGCCGCCGAGGCGGAGGATGCCGTCGCGCATCGCCGCGAGATCGACCACCGCCGGCACGCCGGTGAAGTCCTGCATCAGGATGCGGGCCGGGCGGAACGGCACGTCCTTGTCGGAATGGGCCTGGGCGGTCCACTCGACCAGCGCCTTCGCGTCATCGACCGTGCAGGCCGAACCGTCCTCGAAGCGCAGGACGTTCTCCAGCAGGATTTTCAGTGTCCGCGGCAGGCGGGAAATGTCGCCGAGCTTTTCAGCGGCGGCATTGAGTGCGAAATAGGCGTAGTCCTTTCCATCGACGCTCAGCGTCTTTTCCACTTGCAGACTGTCCCGTCCGATCATGCTCATCGCGTTCGCTCCTCTTCGCGCGCCACTGCGGTGCGTTGCGCCGCAGCAAAACCCGGTTTCGCGCCGCTTTAATCACGGCGTGGCCCCCGCGTCCATGTCCAGCGCCGGTCTCTAGCCATGCTGGAAGCGAGGGGCCTGGCTGCGATCCGCGGGGAACGTCTCATATTCCGCGACATATCGTTCCGGGTGGGCCTGGGCGAGGCGCTGGTGCTGGTCGGGCCGAATGGGGCGGGGAAGTCATCGCTGATCCGGCTGGTGGCCGGGCTCACCCCGCCGGCATCTGGCGAGCTGCTCTGGGACGGGGCGGATGCTCTCGACGATCCGCCGCTGCACGCAACACGGCTGTGCTTCGTCGGCCATGCCGATGCGATCAAGCCGGGGCTGAGTGTGGCGGAAAATCTCGGCCTCGACCGCAGGCGCCCGCGCGCGCTCGTGCTGGAGGCGCTGGCCAGCGTCGATCTGGAGCGGTTTGCCGACCTGCCGGCTCGGCTGCTCTCCTCGGGGCAGCGACGGCGCCTGGCGCTGTCGCGTCTCGCCCTCTCGGCGTCCCCGCTCTGGCTGCTCGACGAGCCGACCACCGGGCTCGACGCAGCCTCGGTGCGGAGGCTCGAAGCCAATATCGCGAAGCATCTCGGCCGCGGCGGCATGGTGATCGCGGCGACGCACCTGCCGCTCGACCTGCCTGGCGCGCGGCCGTTCGACCTTGCGGGGCAGGCGGCATGAAACCTTTTCTCGCGCTGATCCGCCGCGAACTGATCCTCGCCCTTCGCCATGCCGGCGACTCGGTGGCCTCGCTGCTGTTCTTCGTCATCGCCGCCAGCCTGTTCGCCTTCGCGATCGGGCCCTCGGCCAATGTTCTCTCCGGCATCGCGCCGGGGGTGGTCTGGGTGATCGCGCTGCTCGCCGCCCTGCTGCCGCTCAACCGGCTGTTCGCCGCCGATTTCGAGGATGGCTCGCTCGACCAGCTGATGCTGTCCGGCCTGCCGGCGAGCGGCGTGGCGATGGGCAAGATCATCGGTCACTGGCTGACCACCGGGCTGCCGCTGCTGCTCATCGCCGGGCCGGTCGCGGTCATGCTGCGGCTCGGCGGCGATGCGGTGCCGCAGTTGCTGGCGACCCTGCTGCCGGGGACGATGCTGCTCTCGCTGGTGGGCGGGATGAGTGCGGCGGTCACGCTCGGCGCGCGCGGCGGCACGGTGCTGCTGCCGCTGATCGCCCTGCCGCTGATGATCCCGGCGGTGATCTTTGGCGCCGCGGGCGCGGTGGCGCAGTCGCCTTACGCGGAGCTTGCCATGCTCGGCGGGCTGCTCGCGCTGTTTCTGCCGATCGCCCCGCTGGCCGCCGGCGCGGCGCTGCAGGCCGCGGTCGGCTGAGCCTGGAACATCATCCGACCGGATGGAATCATCCGATCGGATGAAGTGCTCCAGCGCTGCATCACAGTTTCGCGCAGGCGGCTTCGAGCCAGGCGCGCGCCGCCGCGTCGAGCGCGGGGCCGATCGTGGCCAGCACGCGGGCGTGATAGGCGTCGAGCCAGGCGCGGGCGGCGGGGGCGAGCAGGGCGGGATCGATCAGCCGGCGGTCGAACGGGGCGAGGGTGAGCGGCTCGAATTCGAGGAAGGACTTTGCCGCCCCGACCGGCGAGGGGACGACCAGCAGCAGGTTTTCCAGCCGGATTCCGTAGCCGCCGGGTTCGTAATAACCGGGCTCGTCGGACAGGATCATGCCCGGTGCGAGGGCGATGGGCTTTCCCAGCCGGTGGAAGCTCACAGGCCCCTCATGCACCGAGAGATAGGAGCCGACGCCGTGGCCGGTGCCGTGGTCGAAATCGAGCCCCGCCTCCCAGAGCGGCGCACGGGCGAGGGCGTCGAGCTGCGGGCCCGTGGTGCCCTGCGGAAAGCGCGCCCGGGCGAGGGCGACATGGCCGGCGAGGACGCGGGTGAAGTGGTCGCGCAGCTTCTGCGGCGGCGCGTCCGGTCCGGTCCAGAGCGTGCGGGTCACGTCCGTCGTGCCGTCGGGATACTGGCCGCCGCTGTCGATCAGGTAGATCTCGTTGCGGCGGATCGGCCGGTCCGAGGCGGGGGTGACGCTGTAATGGATGATGGCGCCGTGCTCGCCGGCGCCGGAGATGGCGGGGAAGCTCTCGCCGTGAAAGCCCGGGGCGGTGCTGCGGCAGGCGAGCAGCTGCGCCGCCGCACTCCGCTCGGTCTGGCCGCCCTCGGGTGACGCTGCGGCGAACCAGGCGAGGAAGCGGCAGAGTGCGACGCCGTCGTGCCGGTGGGCGACGCGGGCGCCCTCCTGCTCGACCGGGTTCTTGATCGCGCGCGGCAGCACGCAGGGATCGCCGCCGGAGACGGTGATCGCCCCGGCATCGCCGAGCAACTGGCTGAAGCGGATGGGCGCCGTCGCCGGGTCGAGGCGGACGCGCTGGCCGCGCAGTGCGGCGAGGCTTTGCGCCATCGCCGCGCGGGGGATGATCTCGACGGCGGCGCCGAGATGCGCGCGCGTTGCCGGCGGCACCCGCGCCGGGTCGATGAAGATGATCGCCGAAGCGTCGCGCCGGAGCAGGGCGAAGCAGAGCACGATCGGCGTGTGCGGCAGGTCGGCGCCGCGCAGGTTGAACAGCCAGGCGACGGCGTGCGGATCGGTCAGCAGGACCGCGTCCGCCCCCTCCCGCGCGATGGTTTCGGCGATGCGGGCGCGCTTGGACGCCGCCGATTCCCCGGCATGTTCCGGCGGATGCGCGAGCGCCGGCGAGGCCGGCGGGGCCGGGCGGTCGGCCCAGAGCGCGTCGATCGGATTGGTGACCGGCACCATGGTCAAGCCGGCATCGGCATAGACGGCGACGGCATTCGCCGTCATCAGCCAGGGATCGTAGCCGATCCGCGCGCCGGGGGCGGCGGCCTGCAGCCATTCGACGGGCGGGGTTTCGACGATGTGATGCCGCTCCCAGATCGCGGGATCGGTCTGCTCGGCGAGTTGCAGCGTGTAGCGGCCATCGGAGAAGACGGCGGCGCGGTCGGCCAGCAGGATGGCGAGGCCGGCACTGCCGGTGAAGCCGGTCAGCCAGGCCAGCCTTGCTGCCGAGGCGGGGACGTATTCACCGAGGAACTCGTCGCTCCTGGGTTGTATGAAGCCGTCGAGCCCCTCGGCGCGCAGCGTGTTTCGGAGGGAACCGATCTGCGTTTTCATCATATCTTAATAAATATCCCATCGATTTTACGCATGGCTGACAAAGCAACGTATCGCTCCCCAAACCAAATCGCCGCGCTTATGTTGCACTGCGAAAACACGGTGACGGATGGCACGACAATGACCGCCCGCATCGAGGTTTGGCTCCTTAAACAACGGTGAAGTATCATGTCTTCCACGACACAGAACAAGCGCTCCCTTCCGGCCGCCGACACGATGGCGGCCCATACCGCCGCGATCGACGCCGCACTGGTCGACAGCGCCCGCCTTGCCGCCAACGGCTTCGCCCGGATCGGCGCCTGGTTCGCCGCGCGCCGCGCCGCGCGCGAGGCCTATCGCGAACTGCAGAGCCTGAGCGATCGCGAACTGACCGATCTCGGCATCGGCCGCGCCGATATCCGCGCGGTGCTGAACGGGACGTTCAAGCGCCCGATCTGACCCATCGCTTCGTGATGGCTACATGAACCCGGGCAGGCGCCGAGCCTTGGCCCGGGTTCTTGCTGTTCGGGGTTCTGGGGCATCATCCGATCAGAGCAAGCCATCTGATCGGCACATGTTCTATTCTCCAGATTCCCCGCGGCCCTTGCCGAGGATGAGCGTGGTCCATTCGCCATCGTCGATCCGCCCCTTGAGAACCAGGCCGTGGCGGCGATGCGCCGAGATCACCCAGCGCGCCTGGCGGCCGAGCAGGCCGGCGAGAATTGCAGTGCCGCCGGGGGCGAGATGCGCCGCCAGTTCGTGCGCCATGGCGACCAGCGGCCGGGCGAGGATGTTGGCGAAGACGAGATCGTACGGCGCGCGGTGGGCGAGCTGCGGCGCTGACCAGCCATCCGAGCCGATCACCCGCAGCAGCGGCGAGACGCCGTTGAGCGCCGCGTTGGCGCTCGCGACCCGCACCGCCCGCTGGTCGATATCGGTGGCGAGGACCGGCTTTCCCCAGATTTTCGCTGCCGCGATACCAAGAATGCCTGAGCCGGTGCCGAGATCGAGGATGCGGCCGGGCGCGCGCCGTTTCGCGAGGCGCTCCAGCGCCAGCAGGCAGCCGCGCGTCGAGCCGTGTTCGCCGGTGCCGAAGGCGAGGCCGGCATCGAGCAGGATGGTGATGCGCCCAGCCGCCTGCGGCGTGGTGACATGGGTGCCGCGAATGGCGAAGCGGTCGCCGATCAGCTGCTCGGGGAAGCCCTCGTAGCTGCGGGCGAGCCAGCCGCCGGCCGGCACCAGCGCCCGCTCGACCGCGGGGCTGACGCCGCTCGCCGCTTCGGCCAGCAACAGGGCGGCGGCGAGGTCGCCATCCGCGCCGCCCGGCTCGCGCAGCCCTTCGACGATCCAGGTGCCGTTCGACTCATCGAGAAAGAAGCCGACGCTGCGGCAGCACGCCTCAAGCGCCGCCTCGAAGGATTCGAGCGCTGCCTCTGGCACCGTCACGGTGACGCGCTCCAGCATTTCCACGCCGCCCCGTGCCATCACGCCCGCTCCACGAAACGGTCGAGCACGCGTTTTTCGCCGGCATTGTCGAAACGGATGTCGAGTCGGTCGTCTTCCGCGTCGATCACGACGCCATAGCCGAATTTCTGGTGAAACACGCGGGTTCCTTCGGTGATCCTGTCGGGGCGGGGCGGGCGCGGGGTGGCGGCCCAGGCATCCGCGTGCTCGCCGCTCGCCCGCCGTGCCGCGACCAGCGGGCGCGCGGTGGCGAAGACGGGCGGCGCGTTGCGCTGATCGAGTGACGCGGAGCCGCCGGTGCGGATCGCATCCTCCGGCAGTTCCTCGATGAAGCGGGACGGCACGCTGCTTTGCCAGTTGGCGTAGATCCGGCGGTTGGCACAGTGGGAAATGATGGCGCGCTGCTTCGCCCTGGTGATTCCGACATAGGCGAGGCGGCGTTCCTCCTCCAGAGCGCGGCCGCCGCCCTCGTCGAGGGAGCGCTGGTTGGGGAACACGCCCTCTTCCCAGCCGGGCAGGAAAACGGTGTCGAACTCCAGCCCCTTCGCCGCGTGCAGCGTCATCAGCACGACCTTGTCGTCGTCCGGCTCATTGTCGTTGTCCATCACCAGGGCGACGTGTTCGAGGAAGCCGCCGAGCGTCTCGAACTCGGCGACGGCGCGGACCAGCTCCTTCAGGTTCTCGATCCGGCCGGCCGCTTCGGGGGTTTTCTGCTCCTGCCACATCGCGATGTAGCCGCTGGCATCGAGCAGGGTGGACAGGGCGACGACATGGCCATCGAGCCGCAGGGTCTCGCGCCATTCGGCGAACTGGGCGAGCAGGTCGCGCAGCCCGTCCCGCGCCTTGCCGCGCAGCCCGCCTTCGGCGACGACGCGGCTTGCGGCCTCGGCGAGCGGAACGCCATCGGCGCGGGCGCGCTCGTGCAGGGTGCGCAGCGCGGTGTCGCCCAGGCCGCGTTTCGGCGTGTTGACGATGCGCTCGAAGGCGAGGTCGTCCGCAGGCTGGGCGAGCAGCCGCAGATAGGCGATGGCGTCGCGGATTTCCGCCCGCTCGTAGAAGCGCAGGCCGCCGACGATGCGATAGGGCATGCCGATGGTGATGAAGCGTTCCTCGAATCCGCGGGTCTGGAAGCCGGCACGGACCAGCACCGCGCATTCGGCAAGCCGGTGGCCGTCGGCGCGCAGCGCCTCGATCCGGCTGGCGACGGCGCGGCTTTCCTCGTCCGAATCCCAGAAGGCGAGAACCTCGACCTTCTCGCCCTCGGCATCGTTCCGCCCGGCATGCAGGGTCTTGCCGAGCCGGCCTTCATTATGCGCGATCAGCGCCGAGGCGGCGCGCAGGATCGGCGCCGTCGAGCGGTAATTCGCCTCCAGCCTGACGATTTTCGCACCGGGGAAATCCTGCTCGAAGCGCAGGATGTTCTCGATTTCGGCGCCGCGCCACGAATAGATGCTCTGATCGTCGTCACCCACGCAGCAGATGTTCTTCGAGGCCTGGGCGAGCAGGCGCAGCCAGTAATACTGGACGAGGTTGGTGTCCTGGTATTCGTCGACCAGGATGTAGCGGAAGCGGCGGTGATACTGGGCGAGGATCTCAGGCTCGCGCTTGAGCAGGTCGGTCGCGAGCATCAGCAGGTCGCCGAAATCCATCGCGTTCAGCGCCTGCAGCCGTTGCTGGTAGGCGGTGTAGAGGTCGCGCGCGGATTCCGCGCCCCAGTCGATATCGAGCTCGCGCGGCACCTGGTCGGGCAGCAGGCCGCGATCCTTCCAGCGCTGGATCGTGCCCATCAGCCCTTGCGGGGTGAAGCGCTTCACGTCCATCCGCCGCGCTTCCATCACCTGCTTGAGCAGGCGGAGCTGGTCGTCCGGATCGAGGATCGAGAAACTCGACGTGCGGCCGACGAGCTCGGCATGGCGGCGGAGCATCCGTGCCGCGAGGGCGTGGAATGTGCCGAGCCAGAGCCCCTCCGCCGGCTCGCCGAGCAGGGCGGAGACGCGCTCGCGCATCTCCCGCGCCGCCTTGTTGGTGAAGGTGACGGCGAGCACCTGGTTCGGAAAGGCGCGGCGCGTGAGCAGGATATGGGCGAAGCGGGTGGTCAGCACGCGGGTCTTGCCGGTGCCGGCACCGGCGAGCACCAGGACCGGCCCGTCCACCGCCTCGACGGCTTCGCGCTGGGCGGTGTTCAGCCTGTCGAGATAGTCGCTCACCTGGCCGGCTTCACGCCCAGGATGCGCGCGATCGCGTAGGTCAGGTCGGCGCGGTTGAGGGTGTAGAAATGGAACTCGTCGATGCCGTTGGCCTGCAACGTACGGACCTGCTCGGCGGCGATGCTGGCGGCGACCATCTTGCGGGTTTCGGCGTCGTCGTCGAGCCCGTCGAACATCTCGCCCATCCAGGCCGGGACATGGGTGCCGGCCATCTCGCTGATCCGCTTCGCCTGCCCGAAATTGGAGACCGGCATGATGCCGGGGATGATCGGCGCGGTGATGCCGGCGGCCAGCGCGCGGTCGAGAAAGTCGAGGAAATGGCCGGTCTCGAAGAAGACCTGGCTGATCGCCCGCGTCGCCCCGGCATCGAGCTTGCGCTTGAGATTGTCGAGATCGGCCTGCGGGCTTGCCGCCTGGGTGTGGGTTTCGGGATAGGCGGCGACCGAGATCTCGAAGTCGGCGACGCGGCGCAGCCCGGCGACGAGGTCGGCCGCATAGGCGTAACCCTCGGGATGCGGCGCATAGGCGGAGCCGCCCGGCGGGTCGCCGCGCAAGGCGACGATATGGCGCACGCCGGCATCCCAGTAGCGGCGGGCGACATCATCGACCTCGCCGCGCGAGGCGCCGACGCAGGTCAGGTGCGCTGCCGGAACAAGGGTGGTCTCCCGCACCAGGCGGGTGACGGTGGCGTGGGTGCGCTCCTGGGTCGAGCCGCCGGCGCCGTAGGTGATCGAGACGAAGCGCGGCGCCAGCGATTCGAGCCGGCGGATGCAGGCCCAGAGCTGGGTTTCCAGCGCCTCGGTCTTGGGCGGGAAGAACTCGAACGAGATCGCCGGCGCCGGGGCGCGCGGCATGCGCGCCGGCAGCGGATCGATGCGCGGGCCTGACAGCCAGCGTTCCAGGACGGCGCGGGGCGGGGTGTGACTCATCGAAAACTCCTCGGTCGTCTCGTGGCAGCAAGTGCCGCCGGTGGCAAGGCTGGCCCGCGGCGACGGGCGCTGTTGATCCGCCCGGCCGCGACGCTACATACCAAAAATATGGTGCGCGCATGCCGGTCGGGCAGATCCCCCGGATGGGTGCGACGAAATGATGCGGCGCCTTTCCGGACGCCGAGACAAGGAGAGGCTCGTGGGTATCGTCAAGACATCGTTGCTGTCGTTGCTGGCCGTGCCGGTTCTGCTCGCCGGTTGCGCCACACCGCCGCCGCGGAGCAACCAGGCGGCCTACGAGGCCTATCGTCAGCAGAACGATCCGCTGAAACCGGCCAACCAGGCCTTCTACCGGTTCGACAACGTGCTGGATGCCTACGCGCTGCGGCCGGTGGCGGTGGGCTACAGCCACGTCACCACACCGGCGATCCGCCAGCATGTCGGCGATTTCATGGACAACATGGACGCGCCGGCGCAGCTCGTCGAATTCATGGCCGCCGGCAAGCCGCGCGACGCCGGCACCACGCTGGTCCGCTTCCTCGTCAACTCGACGGTGGGGATCGGCGGCATCTTCGACCCCGCGAGCGCGCTCGGCTACCGGCGGGTCTATACCGATCTCGGCCTCACTTTGGCCGGCTACGGCGTGCCGGAGGGGCCGTATCTCTATCTGCCCTTCGCCGGCCCGTCCGATCTGAGGGATGCCTCGGTGCTGCCCGCCGGGCTGTTTCTCTCGGCAACCGCCGCCGCGCCGCCCTCCACCGGCCTGACCATCTTCAATTATGGCTCCGACGGGCTGAGCGTGGTCAACACGCGGGCCAACCTGATCGGCACGATCGACAACATCAAGAAATCGTCGCTCGATCCCTATGCCACATTCCGGAGCCTTTATCGCCAACATCGTGCCGCACAGTTGAAGACAATCGACGAGCGCGACATCGCGACCCCGCCGTCCTGGTATCCGGCGAAAGTGCGGGAGGCGATGAAACCGCGCCCCTATGGCGCGCCGTAGGGCATTCGAGACGACGCACTGCAGAAAGGATTTCCTGATGGCTTCTTCCGTTCGCCGGGTTCTGCTCGGCGCATTTGCCGTATTGCCGTTTCTCGGCGCGCTGCCCGCCGCCGCCCTCGCTGCCGCGCCGAACGCCGCCGTGGCGCAGACTTTCATCAAGCAGTCCGGCGACCAGCTCGTCTCGATCGTCAACGGGCCTGGCTCGACCCAGGCCAAGTCGGACAAGCTGCGCGCGCTGGTGGACCGTATCGTCGCGGTGGACCAGATCGGCCGCTTCGTGCTCGGCCGCTACTGGCGGGTGGCAACGCCGGCGCAGCAGCAGGAATATCTGCATCTGTTCCACCAGACGCTGGCCTACAACATCACCAACCAGATCCGCGCCTACAAGGGCGTCACCTTCGCGGTGAACGGGGCGAAACCGGGGCCGGAAGGGCAGATGGTCGCCACCACCGTCACAAGGCCGGGCGAGTCGCCGGCGGACGTGCAATGGGTGGTCGATACGGTGGGCGGCGCGCCGCGCATCGTCGATGTCGTGGTCGAGGGCACGTCGCTCAGGATCACCGAGCGGTCGGATTATTCGAGCGTGATCAACGATCATGGCGGCCAGGTCAGCGCGTTGCTCGACGCGATGAAGCAGCAGATCAGCCGCATCGCGGCGGGCTGAGCGGCCTCCGGGCGATCGCCGCCCTTGCCCGGGGGCGGCGATCAGTCTATATTGGGACAAATCAAAATCTCCAGAGTTTATGGAGGTGGCCCTAACCGGCCGCCTTTTTTGTTTTCCGGATGTGCCGAGAGTTTGCCGTGAACGATACCAGACCCAACCATAGTGGCCTCGAGGGCCGGATCGCCGAGCTGATCGCTCCGGGGCTCGAGTCGATCGGCTACGAACTCGTGCGCGTCTCGATCATGGGCAAGCAGACGCCCACCGTGCAGATCATGGCGGACCGCGCCGACCAGACCCCGCTCTCGCTCGATGATTGCGAGCGGATCAGCCATCTGGTCTCGGCGGTTCTCGATGTCGACGATCCGATCAGTTCGGCCTGGACGCTGGAGGTCAGCTCCACCGGGATCGACCGGCCGCTGACCCGGGTGAAGGACTGGAACCGCTATGCCGGGCATCTCGCCCGCATCGATCTCGACGTGCCGACCGCCGCCGGCCGCAAGCGGCTGACCGGCACGGTGCTCGGCGCCGATCTCGCCCATGCGCGGGTGAAGCTCGATTCCGGCGAGACGGTGGAACTGCCGCACGGCGATATCCGCCGCGCCAAGCTCGTGCTGACCGAAGACCTCATCAAGGCGACGGAAACCCCGCCGCCTGCCAACTGACCCACGATCCGTGAACAGAGCGAGATGACCATGGACACCGCCATAGCCCGCCCCGAACTTCTGCTCGTCGCCGACGCGGTTGCCCGCGAAAAGCAGATCGACCGCGAAGAAGTGCTCGAGGCGATGGAACAGGCCATCCAGAAGGCTGGCCGGGCCAAATATGGCCACGAGAAGGACATCAGGGCGACGATCGACCGCAAGACCGGCGATGTGCGCCTCTCGCGCTGGACCGAGGCGGTCGAGACCGTGGAGAACGAGGAAACCCAGATCCCGATCCACATCGCGCGGAAGTTCAAGCCCGAGATCGAGGTGGGCGGCTTCCTGGTCGATCCGCTGCCGCCGATCGATTTCGGCCGCATCGCGGCGCAGACCGCGAAGCAGGTGATCGTCCAGCGCGTGCGCGAATACGAGCGCAAGCGGCAGTTCGAGGAATACAAGGATCGTGTCGGCGAGATCATCACCGGCGTGGTCAAGCGCACCGAATACGGCAACCTCATGGTCGATCTCGGCCGCTCGGAGGCGCTGCTGCGGCGCGACGAGACGATCCCGCGCGAGAACCTGCACAATGGCGACCGGGTGCGCGCCTTCATCTATGATGTGCGCGAGGAACCGCGCGGGCCGCAGATCTTTCTCTCGCGCACCCATCCCGGCTTCCTCGCCAAGCTGTTCGCTCAGGAAGTGCCGGAAATCTACGAGGGGATCATCGAGATCAAGGCGGTCTCGCGCGATCCCGGCTCGCGCGCGAAGATGGCGGTGATCAGCCGCGATACCTCGATCGATCCGGTCGGCGCCTGCGTCGGCATGCGCGGCTCGCGCGTGCAGGCGGTGGTGGCCGAGCTGCAGGGCGAGAAGATCGACATCATTCCCTGGAGCCCGAATCCGGCGACGTTCGTGGTCAATGCGCTCGCGCCGGCGGAAGTGTCCAAGGTCGTGCTCGACGAGGAGGCCGGCAAGGTCGAGGTCGTGGTGCCCGACACCCAGCTGAGCCTCGCGATCGGCCGCCGCGGCCAGAATGTCCGCCTCGCCAGCCAGCTCACCCGCTGGGACATCGATATCCTGACCGAGGCTGAGGAAAGCGAGCGCCGGCAGGAAGAGTTCCGCCGCCGGTCCGGCCAGTTCGTCGAGGCGCTCGATGTCGATGACGTGATCGCCGGCCTGCTGGTGACCGAGGGCTTCGAGGGGGTGGACGATCTTGCGGCGACGCCGATCGAGGAGCTTGCCTCCATCGAAGGGTTCGACGAGGGTATCGCTGCCGAATTGCAGCGCCGTGCCGAGGCCGCACTCGAGCGCAAGGCGAACGAACTCGAGGATCGTCGCCGTGCCCTCGGCGTTGCCGACGACCTCGCCGGGATGGAGGGGCTGACCGCACAGATGCTGGTGGCGCTCGGCGAGAAGGGGGTGAAGACGCTGGACGATCTGGCCGATCTTGCCTCCGACGAACTGATCGAGATCGTTGGTGCCGAGGCGATGGACGAGGATGCGGCGAACGCGGTCATCATGGCAGCGCGCGCCCACTGGTTCGAGGGAGAGCAGGACGCTGGCTGACCCCGACACACTGGCCGGGCTTGCGGAGGACGACGACGCGACCGAGGATGGGCCGCTGCGCCGCTGCCTCGTGACGCGCGTGCGCCTGAAACGGGAGACGATGCTGCGATTCGTCGCGGCGCCGGAGACGGTGTCGCCAGAGTCGCTGGTTTTCGACGCCGCTGCAACCCTGCCCGGTCGCGGGCTGTGGTTGAGTGCGCGTCGGGATGTGATAGAGAGGGCGGTGAAGACCAACGCATTCTCCCGCGCGGCGGGGCGGCGTCTGGTGGCACCGTCTGGCTTGGCGGAACTCGTGGCCAGCACGCTCGAACAGCGGATTGCCGAACGTCTCGGGCTGGCGCGCCGCGCCGGCCAAGCCGTGTGCGGTTTCGAGAAGGCGAAGGAAAGAATTGCCTCCGGGCAGTGCGCCCTGCTGGTCGAGGCGTCCGATGGCAGCCTCGCGGAGCAGGAACGGCTGGTCCAGCGCCGCGAAACCAGGGTCGTGCGGCCGCTGAACGCGGCGCGGCTCGGGGCGGTGTTCGGACGGGAACGCTCGGTGCATGTGGCCATCGGCCCGGGGCGGCTCGCCGTCCAGATCGAGGCCGACTCCGTCCGCTTGGCGGGGGTGACCGACACCGAACCTGCGTCCTTGCGATTGCAAGCGCCGCAGGGAGCGGGCAGAGAGAAAGACGACCGGGGCGAACGGCAGATCTGACCGCCCGCCGACAAGATGATGACGACGACACTACACTGATTACGGACCGGATTGAATGAGCGACGAGCAGGATCAAGGCGAAACCAAAGGGCGGCTCTCGCTGCGCCCGGTAAACCGGGGCGAGCTGGGGCGGACGGTCGATGCCGGTTCCGTGCGCCAGAGCTTCAGCCATGGACGATCCAAGGTCGTCCAGGTCGAGGTGCGCAAGAAGCGGGGCGCTGCCGGCGCCGCCGAGCAGGGCCGCCCGTCGGGCCAGCCGCGCTCGGGCGGCGGTGCTGCGGCACCGCGCGCACTGACCGCTGCGGAACAGGCTGCGCGCCAGCGCGCCGTGGTCGAGCAGCAGCGCGAGGCCGCGCGGGCCGAGGCCGAGCGGCGCGAGCAGGAAAAGATCTCGATTCTCTCCGCCGCCGAGGAAGCCCGGCGCAAGGCCGAGGAAGAGGCGCGCGCCGCCGAGGAATCGGCTCGTCTCCGCGCCGAGGAGGAAGAGGCGAAGCGCCGCGAGCAGGAGGAGGCCGAACGGCGCAAGGCCGACCAGGCCACCGCCGCTACGACAGCCCCCGCGCCGGAAGCCGCCGTATCCGCACCGCCGGCGACGCCGAGACCTGCCTCCGCCGCGCCGTCCGCCGCTCGCCCGGGCCCCGCTGCACCGCCGCGCCGCCCGGCATCCGCGCCGCCTGCGGGCGCTGCATCCGAAACCCTTCGCCTGCGCGCCGGCCGTGGCGGGCGCGAGGAGGAAGAGGAAGCGCCGCGCCCGGCGCGCCGTCCCGGTGGCAGTGGCCCCGGCAGCGCTGCGCCGAGCCGCAAACCTTCCGCGCCGGCGCCGAAAAAAGCCGTCGACGACCGCCGCCGTGGTGCGCGGATCGACGTCCAGGCCGCGATGTCCGGCGATGACGAGCGCGTCCGCTCGCTCGCCTCGGTCCGCCGCCAGCGCGACCGCGAGCGTCGTCAGGCCGAGCTGGAGCGGCTGCGCTCCGACCAGGTGCGCGTCGTCCGCGAGGTGATCCTGCCGGAGACCATTACCGTGCAGGAACTCGCCAACCGCATGGCCGCACGCGTTCCCGAGGTGGTGAAGGCGCTGATGAAGCTCGGCGTCATGGCCACCGCGACGCAAACGATCGATGCCGATACCGCCGAGCTGGTGGTCGAGGAATTCGGCCACAAGTCGAAGCGGGTATCGGAATCCGACGTCGAGCAGGGGCTCGAGGGCGAGGAGGATACCGAGACCGACCTCAAGCTGCGCCCGCCGGTCGTCACCATCATGGGCCATGTCGATCACGGCAAGACCAGCCTGCTCGATGCGCTGCGCTCGACCGATGTCGCGGCCCGCGAGGCCGGCGGCATCACCCAGCATATCGGCGCCTATCAGGTGACGCTCGATTCCGGTGCGAAGATGACCTTCATCGACACGCCCGGCCATGAGGCGTTCACCGCGATGCGCGCCCGCGGCGCGTCGGTCACCGATATCGTCGTGCTGGTCGTTGCCGCCGATGACGGCGTGATGCCGCAGACGGTGGAGGCGATCCGCCACGCCAAAGCGGCGAACGTGCCGATCATCGTTGCCATCAACAAGATGGACAAGGGCGACGCCAACCCGAGCCGTGTGCGCAGCGAGCTGCTGCAATACGACATCGCTGTGGAATCAATGGGCGGCGAGACCCAGGATGTCGAGGTTTCGGCACTGAAGAGGCAGGGGCTCGACGCGTTGCAGGAGGCGATCCTGCTGCAGGCCGAGTTGCTGGACATCAAGGCGAACCCGAACCGTACCGCGGAAGGTGCGGTGATCGAATCCAGCCTCGATCGCGGCCGCGGCCCGGTGGCGACGATCCTGGTGCAGAAGGGTACGCTGCGGCAGGGCGACATCATCGTCGCCGGCACCGAACAGGGCCGTGTGCGCGCGATGATCGACGACCGTGGGCAGACGGTGAAGGAAGCCGGCCCGTCCACGCCGGTCGAGATTCTCGGGCTTTCCGGCGTGCCGGGGGCGGGCGAGGTGTTCGTCGTCGTCGAGGACGAGGGGCGCGCTCGCGAGATCGCCGAGTTCCGTCAGCGCCGGATGCGCGATCATGCCGCCGCCGCCGGCGCCGCGGCGCGCGGCACGCTCGACCAGATGCTCGCCCGCATCCAGGCTGGCGAGCAGAAAGAGGTTGCACTCGTCATCAAGGCCGATGTGCAGGGCAGCGCCGAGGCGATCCAGGTCACCATGCAGAAACTCGGCAACGAGGAGGTGCGCGTGCGCGTGCTGCTCGCCGGGGTGGGCCAGATCACCGAAAGCGACGTGCAGCTTGCCAAGGCGTCGGATGCGATCATCGTCGCGTTCAACGTGCGCGCCAATGCCCAGGCCCGCACTTTGGCCAGCCGCGATGGCGTCGATATCCGCTACTACAGCATCATCTACCAGGTGTCCGACGACATCGAGACGATGGTGAAGGGCAAGCTCGCGCCGATCCAGCGCGAGAAGTTCCTCGGCTACGCCGAAATCCGCCAGGTGTTCAACATCACCAAGGTGGGCAAGGTCGCTGGCTGCTACGTCACCGAGGGGCAGGTCAAGCGCGGTGCCGGCGTTCGCCTGCTGCGCGAGGGCGTGGTCATCCACCAGGGCGATCTGTCGCAGCTCAAGCGGTTCAAGGACGATGTGCGGGAAGTCGCGCGCGGTTATGAATGCGGCTTGTCCTTCGCCGGCTTCTCTGATCTTCGTGAAGGCGACGTGGTCGAATGCTACGAGACCGAAACCGTTCCGGCGTAAAGGGCGGCGCCGAAGGGCCCTCGCAGCGGCAGCGCCGGGTGGCGGAGGATCTCCGCCACCGGCTCGCCGAACTGTTTGCCCGCACCGAGTTCCGCGATCCGGACCTCTTGGGCGTGCATGTCACCGTAGCCGAGGTGCGGATGAGCCCCGATCTGAAGCACGCGACCGTGTTCGTCTCTCGGCTCGGTGCCGCGGATATCGAGCGCTATCTGCCGGCGCTGCGGCGCGTCGGTCCTTATCTGCGCGGCGCGATCGGGCATGGGTTGCGGATGAAATTCATCCCTGAGCTGCATTTCCAGCCCGATCACGCGCTGGATGAGGCAACGCGGATCAACCGTCTGCTGCACCGGCCGGAAGTTGCCAGAGATCTGCTGAAGCCGGACGAGGAATGACCGAGCGCCTCGCCGCGGATGCGGCCGGGATCGCCCGGGCCGCGACGCTGCTGACCTCCGGCCATCTCGTCGCCTTCGCGACAGAGACTGTCTATGGCCTGGGTGCGGACGCCACCAACGCCGCCGCCGTTGCCGCGATCTACGAGGCGAAGGGGCGGCCGCGCTTCAACCCGCTGATAAGCCACGTGCCCGATGCCGATGCGGCGTTTCGCCACGCGCTGGCGGATGCGCGGGCGGAGCGGGTGGCTGCCGCGTTCTGGCCGGGTCCGCTGACCCTGGTGCTGCCGCGCCGCGCCGAGAGCGACATCGCTGCCCTCGCCACCGCCGGGCTCGACAGTCTTGCCGTTCGCGTGCCCGGCCATCCGGTCGCCCGCGCCCTGCTCGCCGCTGTCGGTCGGCCGGTGGCGGCACCCTCGGCCAATTTGTCCGGCAGGCTGAGTCCGACGCGCCCGGCGCATGTCCTCGCCGGGCTGGAGGGGCGGATCGCCGGGATCCTGGAATCCGGCTCCTGTGCGGTTGGGCTCGAATCCACCATCCTCGACCTGACCGGCCCGCACGCCACCATCCTTCGCCCCGGCGGGATTGCCCGCGAGGCAATGGAGGCGGTGATTGGCCCGGTCGATCTCGCGGGTGGGAGCGGGGATGACGTGAAGGCGCCGGGGATGCTGGCGTCACACTACGCGCCGGTGCTGTCGTTGCGCCTCGGTGCCGCGGCGCCGGAGGCGGACGAGGCCTGGCTCGGTTTCGGCCCGGTGCCGGGTGCCGCCGCGGTGGCGCGCAACCTCTCGCCCGCGGGTGATCTGGTCGAGGCCGCTGCCCGGCTGTTCGACGCGTTGCACGAGCTGGACGATGCGGCCATCGCCGCCGGCCTGGTGCGCATCGCGGTGGCGCCGGTGCCGGCGCGGGGGCTGGGTATTGCGATCAATGACCGTCTGGCGCGCGCCGCCGCGCCGCGGGGCGGTGCCCAGAGCACTTTCCGATAGCACTTTCCGATCCTTTTGAATCGGATGCAGTGCTCTATCATACTGATAAACAGAGCATCTTCACCCGATTACCTGGGGTGATCCGGTCGGATGTCATCGTCGATTCGCCCGAGGCGGATGCCGAGGGCGTCCCAGCTTCGGATGAAGGCGCTGCGCATCGTCTCCGCTGCCGCGGCCCCGGCGGGCTGCAACAACAGGATATCGCCGTCATGCGCCTCGACGTGGTCGTCAGTGAAGCCGGATCGCGGCAGGCCGAGCAGGTCCATCGTCCAGCACCTGGCATAGCGGCAGGATGTGGTGTCGAAGCGGATGGGCTCGACCCGGTATCCGGCCGGCGGCGCGCGCAGCAACGCGGCCAGCCGGTCGTGTGGAGCGGCATCGCCCCCGGAGCCTGCGGGGATTTCGACAAGCAGTTGCCGCAGGCCGGGTCGGTCGCGGTTCTGCGCGAGGCACGCGGCGGCCTCGCGCAGTTCTGTCGCGGATAGCGGCGGGTCGAGCTGGCCGATCCGCGCAATCGCACCCTCGACCGACATGAGGGCCCGACGCCACGCCGTCTCGATTGCCTGGTGATACGCCTCGGCGCAGGCGCGCGGCGCGTGGCGGCGGCGGACATGCTCGCGCGCATCGCGCCCGAGGGCCTGCCGCGCTGCCGGATCGGCGGCGAGGCGCTCGATTGCGGCGACAAGGCTTGCCTGGTCGAACGCATCCGGCAGCTTGACGACGATGTTCTCGTCGAGCTCCGCCATCGCGCCATTGGCGTTGACGATGGTGGCAAGGCCGTTGTTCAGGCAGTCGAGCACCGCGGCGGAAGTTTCCCCGCGCGAGGCCGTGCGCAATTGCACCGCGATGTCGGCGGCGGCGAGATAGTCGCGATACGTCGCGGCGTCGGTCCATCCGGTGATGGCGATGCGCGCAGCTTCGGGGCTGCGGGAGATGCGTTCGAGAAGGGCGGCGGTATAGGCATCGCTGCTTGATTCTCCGACGAAGACGAGCATGGCATCCGGATTCTCGGCCAGGTCGCTGTCGAGCCAGGCGTCGAGCAGGGCGTGGTTCAGCTTGGTTTCCGCGACAATGCCGAAGCTGCAGGTGAGCAGGGCCGTGCCGGGCAGGCCGAGCCGCGCGCGCGCCGCGCTGCGCGGGCGCGGCAATGTGGGTGTGCGCAGCAGCGGGATGACCGACCAGTCCCGCACCATCGCCGCGCCGTGGATGTCCGCGGCGAGCCTGGCCGCGCCGGCGCTGTGGACGATGACGCCCACTGCCTTGTCGAGCGGATCGAGATTGCAGGCATAGGTGTTGATGATCGCTCCGGCATCGCGCGAACCGAGTCCCGCGGCGGCGGCGGCATAGCCGTGGCTGCGATAGAGCGCGCGGGCGAAGTGTCCGGGGCTGTGCCGGCTGTCTTCCATCCACCGCATGACGCCGGAGAGAAAGACGTCGTGCAGCACGACGACGCCGGGCACTTCGGCCAGCAGGTCGAACATGTGTTCGTGGAAGGCCGAGTTGCCGACATGGTATAATACGCGATCGTAGCGGGCGGGGTTATCGCGCAGCTCATCCGGCGTCCGGATCGGAAACAGGGTGCCGAGCCAGGCGGGCAGCACCTCGTCCTGCCGGACGATCAACTCGATCTCGTAGAAGCGGCCGAGTTCGGGCAGGAGTTCGACGCTGTAGTCGCTGATGCCGCTGCGCTCGGGCGGAAGGGGCGAGACATAGGCGAGGCGCGGGCGCGGTGCTGCCGGCGCTGGCTGTGGCGGCTGGCGTTTCAGGGCCGTGAGCGCGTCAAGCGCGCGGCGGGCGGTGGTCTGCCATGAGAACGTTGCCGCCTGGCGCAGGCCGTGCGCGGTGAGGCGGCGGCGGAATGGCTCATCCCCGAGCGCCTGTGCGAGTTTCGCCGCGATCGCGCCGGTATCCATCGGGTCGAACAGCGCCTCGTCGCACCCGACGACCTCGGGCAGGCTCGATGTGTTGCTGGCGATCACCGGCGCGCCGCAGGCCATGGCTTCCAGCGCCGGCAGGCCAAACCCCTCGTGCCAGCTCGGGAATACGAAGAGGGTGCAGGCATGGTAGAGCGCGATCAGCTCGTCTTCCGGGATGAAGCCGGTCAGCACGAGGTCGTGCGGGCCGAGCCCCTCCGCGCGAGCGAAGGTTTGCAGCCGTTCGCGCGCCGCGGCATCGGCGGAGCAGACGATGGCGAGCTGATGCGCGTCGCGCAGGTGCGCCGGCAGCCGGGCGAAGGCGGCGATCATGCGCTCGATGTTCTTCCGGTGATCGATCCCGCCGGTATACATCACGAAGCAATCGCCGAGTCCGTGCCGTGCGCGGACCGCCTGCAACGCGGCTGCCGGCAGGTCCTGGCGGTGGAATGCATCGTCGGCGGCGGCGCCGATCGCTGCGATGCGCGAAGCGGGCAGGCCGAGCATGGTTTCGGCCTCCAGGCAGGTCGAGCCGGAAATGCCGAGTACGAGATCGGCGCGGCGGAGATGCGCGAGCTGCGCCTCGTACCATGCTTCCCATACGGGGCTTGGCGAAAGATAGATCTCCCGGTGGATCAGCGGGATCAGGTCGTAGAGCACTACGGCGGTGGGGATGTCGTGCAGCATGCCGATGCTGGCGACGCTGTCGTCGTTGCTGCCCTCGAACAGGCTGCAGATCAGGACCGCGTCCGGCCGGAGGCTGGCAAGGAAGGCCTCCCTGACGAGTTCAGCCGCCCGCCTGCGGCTGAGGCCGGCCTGATCCGCCGGGCTCAAGTTCCGCGGGCACTTCCAGACCCGAAAGCCACCTGGCGGCAGCAGGCCAGCGAAGCGGCGGCGCAGTGGCGCGAGACTCTCGGGGAAGGCATCGCTGGCGACGATGATGATCTCGTGATCGCCCCGCAGCCGGGCGATCTCCTGCGCCAGGGCGAGGGTATAGCGGCCGATGCCGCGTGTCGCGCTGCCTTTGGTCTGAGCACCCTGAACATCGATGACGAGGCGCATCAGCCCTGCCGGCCGGTGCGGGCGCGCAGCATCTGCAGATACAGCCTTCCGGCGGTGGCGTTGAGGTCCGCGAGGTCGCGCCGATGGGGGATGCGGCCGGCCGCAACCTTGCCGCGGCGTGAGTGGCGATGCAGCCGGGACGCGGTGATTGGCAGTCCGCCGGCGGCACCGGTGAGAAATTGATGCCGAAGCGTGCGCTGCCAGCGGTCGAACCACGGGGCGGCGCGCAGGCAGGCCAGCGCCATTCGCCGCAATCCCGGGCGGGATCGAACGAGATCGGCAAGCCGGTTCAGGCCGCAACCGGCGGCGCGCCGCGCATAGCTCATTCTGTTCATGGGTGAATGACGGCAGTCCCGCGGAAGCCGGTCGATGTGCAATCTGTATTCATCTGTCGGGTTCCTGTGATCTGAACACACGACCGTTAAAATATGAAAATACATAATACAAGTTTGAATATCGGATAAACAAAGAGGAGTTTACATTATATCATCTAAAAATAAGTTGTGTTACGAATAAATTATATGAAATATACTTGATATTTAT